>CAZPCE010000406.1:0-2510 GCA_964584915.1 uncultured Arenimonas sp.
CGGCCACTTATTCTGGTGCCTCGTGAAATGCCTGCGTCTCCAATCCATCTGGAAAATCAGCTGAAACTGGCACGACTAGGTGCCACTATCATGCCGGCCAGCCCGGGCTTCTATCAGAATCCGCGCACACTGGACGATATTGTGGATTTCGTCGTGGCGCGAATTCTCGACCAACTGGATGTGCCACATACCTTGCTGGCGCGCTGGGGTCAGTAATCAATGGGGCATCTGGACGTCTTCTCATGCCATTGATTGCAGGAATCCCCCTTGTTTTGTGGGCGATGGCATTTTTTTTCCTTGGACTGGGCCTGACGGCGCGTGTCGATATTCCGCTGGCCGTGTTTGCCATGGTGGCGGCGTTGTCTTTTGGCGACGTAGAGCGCAAGGGCTGGCAACACTATTTGAGACAACACTGGCCGCTGGCAGGTTTTCTGTTGGTTGCATTGATGACGACGGTAATGTCTGTCAATCCATTACACAGCATCCTGGTTCAACCGCAATTACTGCCTGCCCTGCTGTGCTATGCCGTCATCAGTTCCTTTGTGACTACTGTGCCGCGTTTGCGTTTTGTCTGCAGTGGTTTGCTTGCAGGCGGCATGTTGACGGCTTTCTTGATGCTGGTGAGTGCCAGTCAAATGGATGTCGATGATCCTCTTTCAAAGGTGAAACTGTTGGGTAATGCTTTGTTGATTGTTCCCAATGATGTGTTGTTACTGTCTGTCATCGCGCCGCTGGCCTTAGGCATGGCATGGACTGGTAATTTGCCAATGCGGATCGGAGCTGGTGGTGCTCTGGGTGCTGGGGCTGGCGCTGGTTGCTGCGTGGATGAAGCCGCGCTGGATATTGCCCCTTTTACTGGCGGCCACGGCGGTAGGGCTGTTGGTTGACGGTTTGATGGGCTGGCCTTTGTTGCACAAGATTTTTATGTTTCCGCGATTTTATGTTTGGCATACGGCGTGGACCATGTTTCTGGATAGGCCAGTGTTTGGTCAGGGTCCAGGCATGTTCAAGGATCTTTACTTTCCATTTCTGGAAAAAACCGGCTATGTGCTGGAGGAACTCGGCGACCGCCGGACAATGCCCTGGGCACATAACCTGTATCTGGAGCAGCTTGCTGAAAGAGGGGTTCTAGGGTTATTGGCTTTGTTGTGTCTGCTGGGACATGCGTTGATGCGGGGCCTTCGGATGATACGACAGGCGCCATCCAGTGAGGCACGTGCGATGTTGGTGGGGGTCGTGTCCGCTCTGCTGGTATTGATGGCATCAGGTATAGCCGAGGCCTCCCTGTCACGTTTATGGGTCACCGTATTGCTGCTGGTGCTGGCGGCATTTTGTGCATCGGAGCAGTGGTGCGAGGCGTGATGGATCTCTCAAAAAAGAATTATTCCGGTGGTGTTGAAAATTTGTGCAGCCTGTGTCAGGATGGATCAGCTGCTCAGATTTAGAACAAAAGTTCTAGATTTCAGTGGAGAGGGTCAGATAAGTCTTCGACGCGCCATATGCAGCTGTACCGAAAGTGAGAGAGGCCCTGTAATGAGGGTTTTATTGAAAATAATGATCGGCCTGTTGTTGTGGAACGCGTCCATATGGCCATGTAAAAACAACCTCCTGAGGAGTTATTTATGTTGAAGAAACTAGGCGCACCATCCTTCCTGATCGCAGCTCTGTGTGGCTATATGGCTCTGTTCACTCCAGATTGGAAATCAGAGTTGCATGCCCAAGCCGGTGAATACCAGCTGAACAGCAACTATCACGGCAGCTCTATCAAAGAGTACAACAACGTTCAGTAATTCGAACGTTGTAACAAAAAACCCGGCTTATGCCGGGTTTTTTGTTTTCGGGCTTTGCAATTCGAGTCAGCTTCCCAATGCCTGCTCAACGGAGGCCAGCTTTACACAGGTTGTAAAAACCGCCATGCAGAGATCCACTTCGTCCAGTTTTGGGAAGCTGGGAGCCAGGCGGATATTGCGATTCTCTGGATCCTTCCCGTATGGAAACGTCGCGCCGGCTGGGGTTAGTTTAACGCCTGCTTCTGCAGCCAGTTTTACAACGGTTGTCGCCAAACCAGATCGTGTGTTGAAAGACACAAAATAGCCACCGACCGGCTGTGTCCACTCTCCCAGATCACTGCCGGCAAAAGCTGTCTCCAGATGTTTCAGTACACAGTTGAATCGAGGCTTGAGGATAGCTGCGTGCTGAGCCATATGTTTTTTCACGGCGGCTGCATCAGGTAGCAGGCGCACGTGGCGACCTTGGTTGACTTTGTCGGGGCCGATGGTACAGATGCCGAGTTGTTTGCAGAACACGGCAAGATTGGACTCCGAGGCGCCCATGAAGGCTACACCGGCGCCAGCATGCGTGATTTTTGAGGTAGAAGTAAATTGCAGCACGCTGCTCTCGGTGCCGTGTACGCGGCAGCGATCCATGATATTCGCCAGTTCGGGCGGATTGGCATCGAGATCGTGCACCACATAGGCGTTATCCCAGAAGCCGCGGAAATTGGCGGGTGC
>CAZPCE010000407.1:0-2508 GCA_964584915.1 uncultured Arenimonas sp.
GCGTTGTGAAGCCGATCGACTTTGCCTGGGTTTCCAGCATGGCGGAAACGCCATCATCTTCCATTTCAACCGCGTTTTGGCATTTGTCGCAGATCAGGAACGGAACGGAATGCTCCACTTGCGGATGATGGCAAGCGACGAAAGCGTTGATCGATGCAAGCCGGTGAATGAAGCCCTGCTCGAGCAAAAAATCCAACGCGCGATAAACCGTGGGCGGCGCCGCACTGCCCTTTTCGGTTTTCATTTTATCCAGCAAATCGTAAGCCTTGATCGGCTTGGTTTCTGCGGCGATCAAAGCCAAAGCCTGCGCACGCAATGGCGTCAAACGCAACCCGCGCTGTTCGCAGGCTTCTTCGACCGCTTTCACGAAACCGCCGGCATCGTGCACATGGTGCACCGGATCGGTACACGGGTGATCGTGTGAATGTGCGCTTTTACTCATGAAGTTAGCTTACGCCTCTATAACGCTTAAAGACCAATATCAAACTAATTTCGCCAGCATTTCTAGGGCGGCATCGATGCGTTTGAGTGCCTCGTCACGTCCTGCGAGATAAACGGTGTGGTCAATCGACGGTGATTGCTGCGTGCCTGTGATCGCTACGCGCAAGGCCGGGCCAATCTTGCCAAGGCCCACACCCAGTTTTTCGCCGGTCGCCTGCATGGCGGCATGAATCGCCACCGGACTCCATTCAGCCAAATTCGCCAGCTCGGCACGAACCGTTTGCAGCGGCAGCAAGGCGGCAGGCACGAACTGTTTTGCCACGGCAGCCTCATCGTAATTCGTGAGTGGCAGGTACCAGACGGCTGCGCGCTCCGCCATTTCTTTCAGGGTATTCACGCGGTCGCGCAAGGCAACCACGACGTCGGCCAGCGCCGGACCTTTCGACAAATCATAACCGGCTCTATCCATATGCCATTGCAAATGTTTGGCCACGTCTTCCGGCGCGTCGGTTTTCAGATAATGCGAATTGATCCAGTTGAGTTTGGTCGGATCGAGACGCGATGCTTTCGAATTCACGTCTTCGATCTTGAACAGTTCGATCATTTCCGGAATGCTGAAAATTTCCTGATCACCGTGCGACCAACCCAAACGCACCAGATAATTCAGCAAGGCATGTGGCAGATAGCCGTCGTCATGGTATTGCATCACATTCGCCGCGCCGTGACGCTTCGACAGCTTCGCGCCTTCCGGATCGAGAATCATCGGCATATGCGAAAAATACGGCACCGCCACGCCAAGCGCTTGGTAGATATTGATCTGGCGTGGCGTGTTGTTGACGTGGTCATCGCCACGAATCACGTCGGTGATTTTCATATCCAGGTCGTCGACGACCACGGCGAAGTTATAGGTCGGGTACCCATCGGAACGGAAAATGACCAGATCATCCAATTCATCGTTGCTGAATTCGATGCGTCCCTTGATCTTGTCTTCCCATATCACACTGCCGCCAATCGGATTCTTGAAACGAATCACGCGATTGGGATCATCCCTGTAGGGAGCATTCAAATCGC
Source organism: uncultured Arenimonas sp. (assembly GCA_964584915.1). Classification (GTDB taxonomy): domain Bacteria; phylum Pseudomonadota; class Gammaproteobacteria; order Xanthomonadales; family Xanthomonadaceae; genus Arenimonas. Next base: position 1,513 of record CAZPCE010000407.1, read on the forward strand.
GGTAATGGCCGTTGTAGCGAGGCTTTTCGTTTTTCGCCATCGCCGCTTCGCGCATGGCTTCCAATTCGTCCTTGGTTTCGTAGGCATAGTAAGCATGGCCTGCGGCAACCAATTGTTCGGCCACTTCCCGGTAACGCACAAGCCGCTGCGTCTGGTAGATCGGACCTTCGTCATAAACGAGACCCAGCCAATTCATTGCATCGAGAATGCCTTGTACGGCGGCATCGGTTGAACGCTCACGGTCGGTATCTTCAACCCGCAATATGAACGCACCACCCTGATGCCGGGCTTCCAGCCAGCAATAAAGCGCGGTACGGGCGCCGCCGATATGCAAGAAGCCGGTTGGACTGGGGGCGAAGCGGGTGCGACAGCTCATAAAGTGATCTCGATATTCAATACCGGTATTTTAGCAGTCCATGGCGATTATTAAGCTGTTTTTCTAGTCGAAAAGGCCTAAGCGGACTATCATGCACCTGCCCCCCAGGAGTTAAAAATGTTCGCCCGCATCTGCTTTTTTTGTCTCGTCTTGCTTGCCACACCCGGTTTTTCGCAAGATCTCGCACTACCCAACAGCAATAACTCGAAAAACCCCAAAGTTGCCATTGATACCAATCACGGAAAAATCGTGCTGGAATTATTCGCCGACAAGGCGCCGGCCACGGTCAATAATTTTCTTTTCTACGTTCAATCCGGCCACTACGAGAACACGATCATCCACCGGATCGCGAAGGATTTCATCATTCAAGGCGGGGCATATAACGCGAACCTCGGCAAAAAACCGCAACGCAATGCCATTGCACGCGAAACAACGAAAGACCTGAAAAACCGTCGCGGCACGATTGCGGCCGCCCGCAAGTTATCCGACCCCAATTCCGCAACTTCGGAATTCTTCATCAACCTTGTCGATAATCCGCAACTCGATTTCCAGTCCGCCAACAGTCCGCTGAACCAGGGCTTTGTGGTGTTCGGCTGGGGTCATGGCTTGCCTTCCAAGAT
>CAZPCE010000408.1:0-2505 GCA_964584915.1 uncultured Arenimonas sp.
TGCTCGCCAAAGTTTTCCAAAGCCACGCCGGTGTAACGCGGCAACCAATTACTCACAATATCCTGCTTATCTTTCATTCTTGTCTCCTCTTTCATGCCTATTTTGACACGTTTAAGCATGACCTTAGTCATGTTGGCACTCGATGGCTCCCGGGTTAATGTGTGCAGCTCTAAGGGGAGATTGTTCATGAGTAAACCTTGTCTCATCGCCGCAATGGCGATGCTCAGCTTTTCTGTTGCCGCCACCGGCAAAACCGTCAACGCCGATCCGCCCAAACCGGTTTCCGATCCCTACCCCAGTACCTACCAACGGATTGGCTCGGCACCGGTGCTGATTCGCAATGCAACCGTACTCACGGGTGCCGGCGAACGTATCGACAATGCCGATGTCTTGATGCGTGACGGCAAGATTGCAGGCCTCGGCAAGAATCTCGATGCACCCGACAATGCCACCATCATCGACGGCACAGGCAAGTGGGTAACGCCCGGCATCATCGATGACCACTCGCATCTCGGCGTCTACCCAAGCCCCGGCGTCAGCGCGCATGAAGACGGCAATGAGTTGACCAACCCCACTACCCCCAATGTCTGGGCGGAACATTCGATCTGGCCGCAGGACCCCGGTTTCGCCAAGGCCTTGGCCGGCGGCGTCACGTCAATGCTGGTGTTGCCGGGTTCGGGCAATCTGATTGGCGGTCGCGGCGTGGTCGTGAAAAACGTTTACGGCAACAGTTACCAGTCGATGAAATTTCCCGGGGCACCGCATAGCCTGAAAATGGCCTGCGGCGAAAACCCGAAACGGGTTTACGGCAGCAAGGGCTCATCGCCCTCAACCCGCATGGGCAATGTCGCCGGTTACCGTTCGGCATTTATCGATGCCAAGGGCTATATGAAATCCTGGGATAAATACAATGCCGGCGGCAAGGAAAAAGGCGACGAACCGACCCAGGATTTGCGCCTCGAAACATTGGCTGCCGTGATGCGCGGCGACATTAAAGTCCAGATCCACTGCTATCGCGCCGACGAAATGATGTTGATGATGGATCTGGCGAAAGAATTCAACTTCAAGATTTCCTCGTTCCATCATGCGGTTGAAGCCTACAAGATCGCTCAACCATTGGCCGACAACGGCATTTGCGCTTCGATGTGGGCCGACTGGTGGGGCTTCAAGATGGAAGCGCTCGACGGCATTCAGGAAAACATTGCGCTGGTGGATCGCAAGAAGAACAGTTGTGCGATCGTGCATTCGGATTCCGCCGAAGGCATTCAACGCCTGAATCAGGAAGCAGCCAAGGTAATGACGCGTTCGAGTGCCCTTGGCATGAACGGCAATCCTGAAAACGCCATGCGTTGGCTAAGTTTGAATCCTGCCAAAGCGATGGGCATCGACAACGTGACAGGCTCGCTGGAACAGGGAAAGAATGCCGACGTCGTCCTCTGGAACGGCATGCCTTTCAGCGTTTATGCGAAAGCCGAAAAAGTCTATATCGATGGCGCATTGATGTTCGACATCAATAACAAAAACGTGCAACCGGTTTCGGACTTTATGATTGGACAAGGAGCAACCCCATGAAACGCCTTCTTTTGATTGCATGCTTGCTGTCCCGCTCCGCCTTTGCACAAAACGTGTTGATTAAAAATGCCACGGTCCATACCGCAGGCGTGCGAGGCACCCTGAAAAATACCGATGTGCTCGTGCAAGGCGGCATTATTCGCGCGATCGGATCCAATCTGTCTGCGCCCGGCGTCACCAGCGTCGACGCCAAGGGCAAGTCGCTGACACCGGGATTGTTTGCCGGTCTCGGCGACATCGGTTTGGAAGAAGTATCGGCGGAAAAATCCACCGTCGACGCCAGCTTCTCGCTGGGTGAAGGCGTCACCGGACAAATGCGGCCCGAGTTCGATGTGGTACCGGCATTCAATCCCGATTCGATATTGATTCCGGTAACTCGCCTGGAGGGTTTTACTTTCACGGCATTGAGTGCCAATGCCGGTAGCAGCTTGCTGGGCGGTCAGGGTGCCATCATGCGCCTTGACGGAAAATTCGAGAGCCCGATTGGCTCGCGCATTCTATTCGCCAGCATGGGTAGCAGCGCCGACGAACTCAGCGGCAGTTCTCGTGCGGCGCAATACATGCTGCTGGACCAGGCGATTCGCGAAGCACGCGGTTTGTCACCCTACGACTATAAACAGGCATTGTTGACACCTGCCGGACGCGAGGCATTGAATAAATATTTGCTCGGCGGCCGTACCGTCTTCCATGTCGAACGTGCATCCGATATCCGGCAAGTACTGGCATTCGCCAAAAAGAACGGCATGCGTCCAGTTATTGTCGGTGGCAGCGAAGCCTGGAAAGTGGCGGCGCAATTGAAAGCCGACAACGTGATCGTGTTTGTCGACGCATTGCAAAACCTCCCTTCGAGTTTTGACCAGATTGGCTCACGAATCGATAACGCGGCCTTGCTGCAGAAAGCCGGCGTCCGCGTCGGCTTGTATCGCAGCGACG
>CAZPCE010000409.1:0-2064 GCA_964584915.1 uncultured Arenimonas sp.
ATTTGCCTTGATGATGGCTTCCAATCGCTCTTGGGGCGATTTGGCCAACCGCATGCGTTCTGCCACCAGCCTGCCCAAATCCAGATTGGCTTCCCGCATGACCTCTTCGAAAAGCGCATTCTTGTTGGCAAAATAATGCAGCACGATGCCTTTTGAGCAGCCGGCCTCCATTGCTACCTTTTCAAGTGTTGCACCGGCAATGCCTTCCCGCTGAAGGACGGCGAAAGCTGCCTGACGCAACTCCTTGCGTCGAATGTCACTGAGTTTTGCCAAGGCCATTACGGTTCTCCTCCAACCCTTATTGACAAACATTCCCGAAAGTTCAATCATTGACCGTTCGGTCAACATACAGACCAGTCAGACAACAAGGGAGAACGGAATGCGTATGCTGATTTCGACTGTCTCGGCAGTCACTTTGATGGCCAGCGCTGCCTGGGCGGCCGACCCTGCATCGTGCCAAAAAATCCGTATGGCGGAGCCGGGTTGGAACGACCTGTCGTTCACAACAGGCGTCGCACAGTCGCTGTTCAATGCATTGGGCTACGAGGCGACGTCCTCGGTTCTCAGCATTGAAATCATCTACGCCAGCATGAAGAGCAAGGATCTCGACGCGTTTCTCGGATATTGGGACCCGGCGATGGTCACCTACTACAAGCCGTACATGGAGGATGGTTCTGTCGAAACGATCGGAACCAACTTAACCGGCGCAAAATACACGTTTGCTGTGCCGACCTATGCCTGGGAAGCAGGCGTCAAGGATTTTGCCGATCTCAACAAGTTCGCCGACAAGTTCAACAAGAAAATGTATGGCATTGAGGCCGGTTCAAACCAGCTGATGTTTGATGCCATAGCCGATCCTGCCCTGAAGCTGGAAGGTTGGGAAGTTGTCGAATCATCGGAAGCGGCGATGCTGACGGAGGTCGGCAACAAGATCAGGGACAAGCAATTCGTCGTCTTTCAGGGATGGGCACCGCATCCCATGAACACTCTCTATGATTTCAAATATCTGACCGGCGGCGACAAATTCTATGGGCCGGACCTTGGCGCATCAACTGTTTCGACACAGGTTCGAAATGGTTACGCGGACGAGTGCCCGAATGCTGCGCGCTTGTTGAAAAACCTGAAGTTCGACATTGATTTTGAGAACATGGGCATGGGGTATCTCATCAATGATGGTCTCACGCAGGCCGATGCAGCCATGAAGGCAATCAAGGATCAGCAGGACAGGCTGCAGGCATGGCTGGACGGCGTGACGGCGTTTGATGGCAGCGATGGCGGTGCTGCAGTGAAAACAGCGCTTGGCCTTTAACGGTTATCTTCAAGCGTGACGGGCAGCGTACACGGCAATTGACTTTGCCGTGTACGCTGCAAGCAAAGGATACGGCATTGATAACTGGGGACCATGTTAGGGAAGAACGCATTGACGGCCCGGACGGCGTTCTTTCTGTCAGACTTTATGGCTCTGGTGTGCCGGTTCTTGCCCTCCACGGCTATTCAGACTCCGGATTCAGTTTTGCTCGTCTTGCCGAACATATGCACGGCTATTGTCTGATTGCCCCTGATTTTCGGGGCCACGGCAAATCCGGAACCATCTCCAAGGATCTCACAATCGAGAAACTGGTGGATGACGCTGAAGCGGTTTTCGAGACGATTGCAATCGAGCAACCGTTTGTAATTGGCCATTCGATGGGTGCGATGACCGCCATTGGTCTGGCTGCGCGTCGGCGTGTGCGTGCTCTGGCCGTCATTGCAGGGGCGTTGGCCGTGCCGGTTGATACGGCGGCCAGCTTGCGAAATCACGTCATGCGCCTTCTACGAAGCAACAGAGAAGCGGAGAGTGTGTTTTCGGATTGGCACCGTTGCGAACGGCCGATTCCTGCAGACTTTGCGGCACAATTGGCAAAGGAAGCGCGGCGCTTGGCCCCGGAAACCTGGCAAGCCGGGCTGGATGCGTTACTGGCAGCGAATGTTACGGCAAACGCCAAGCGGGTTCTTGATCGGGCCATGATCCTTTACGGATCAGAAGATCAACTGTTTTACCCGGCAATTCAACATGGGCTTGCG
>CAZPCE010000409.1:2074-2504 GCA_964584915.1 uncultured Arenimonas sp.
ACAGCGTCTTGATCATGCCGACCGAGGCCAGTGGCGCGCTGACCAGCGTGTTGAAATGCCCGGTGTCGGCCATAACCCTCACTGGGAAGCACCGGAAGCGGTCGCTGGCCATCTGCGCGGCTTCTTCAGGGCATAGTGAGATGAATTTCTGCGCTTACTCGTCGAACTGTTCGCCGGGATAGGCACCCCAGATGTCCGTCTGGCGCACGAAGCCGTCATAGCCGGAGGCTTCAAACTTGCACCAGTTGCCGTCGCAGGCTTCTACTTTGCCCAGAACGCCCGGCTCCAACCGCGCTGCAAGTTCAGCATGCTCTTCCGCGCGGGAGAACAGTGGCACTGGATCGCCGCCGCCATTTGCACCCCACGGCGCGGCAATGGCTGAACGCTTTCCGGAAAGAAGGGTTTGCAACACCCAGCCCTCGGTGCCATC
>CAZPCE010000410.1:0-2498 GCA_964584915.1 uncultured Arenimonas sp.
TGACCGGAACGGCCGGCTCAGTCGGGTTCTCGGCCACCCATTCGCTGCTCGGCGCAGTCGGCTCGGCCGAGGCCGCCTGCCGCTCGGCCGGCTTACTGCACCCGGCCAGCGCCAGCAGCGCGGCAGCGACGGTCAGCGGGGTCAGGGTGATGCGGATCATCGAGGGCCTCCTGCGGTTGATGCAGGTGTTATTGCCTGTTTCTGGAGGCGAGTCTGTGATCGGGATCAAATTTGGAGCGCGTGGCGGCGTGGCGCTTAGGTGGACAGAGCTGATACTGCGTCCGCCTTCCGAACGGCCCCGAACCCGCAGAATACTGCAGCGTTCCAGCCAATATTTGGGAGAGGCGCGGCGCACAGAAAATAAAAAAGCGCCCCGGTGCGCAAGGATCGACGATGGGAAAGAGCAGCGGCGATTTTAGCAGGTGGCGGCGGTGTAGGAAAATGTGGGCTGCCAGCCACCTGTAATGCCCTTCACCGTCATTCACGCGCACGGGGAACAACGCACTTTCGCCACCGCGCGCGGTTGGCGTACGGGGTGGTTCAGGGATTTGATTTTAAGGTCGGGTCGGCGCTGGGGCTGCTAGAATCCGGCGCGTTTCAGGTCGTCGAGAAGCCGCCTTCTGGACTCAGCGATTTTGGAGTCGGACAACGACGATGTTTTATTTTGTCGGGGCTTGCTTTGGATGGGAAGCAGAAAATTCAGCTGGCCAGATGGCGCTATCTTTTTACTCATCTGTCTTCCCCTCCGCCGTTCAGCTTCCGTATCACGAAATTTTCCGTAGTTGTATAGCTGTCCAAGGGGGTTGCAAAAATCGGCTTAGCCTGTTTGGGGTTCGTTTCGGCGAATTTTCCACTCTGCTTGCGCTCACGTCCGGTACTCGAAAAAAGACGCAGCGAAGTGCGAGGTGCAAAGCCGTCGTACTGAAGAAAGCGAACGTGGCCGGCGGCGTTCTCACTTAATGATATTGCATCAGAATGCAGATCGAGCGCGAGGCTCTTTGAATAAGGCTCTACGTAGTAAACAGTGCTAATTCCGGCAGCAACAATGTGTCTTGCACAATTGTGGCACGGAAATGTCGTTGTATACAACGTTGAGTTGACTGTAGATCCAGTTCCCAATCGAGCAACCGAAACTATTGCCTCCATTTCAGCATGAACCGATCGGGAGAATTCTATCAGATTGGCAACCCCACCATCCATAGCGTCCGATATTATTATTGAGGCATTTTCCTTATTTGCATCCACTGCTCCCGCAATCTTTTCCGATAGCTTTAATTTATGCTTATCATTGTGGCACTCGTTTCCTTGCCAACGAAAGCATCGATGATCGGAACCTTCTCCCTCGCCATACAGTCCGCCGCCGAACTTCGGCACATCGTTGCAGCCGACGCCTAGTAGGTCGCCATCTGCGTTGTAGATTGCCGCGCCGACTTGCCTGGAAAGGCAGGCCGAGCGAACAGCAACTGACGCAGCCTCCATCATTCCTTTTTCGTTCTTCGTGGGAGTGTGGAGCTTTATGCCGAATATTGTTTCGAGGAAACGTTTAACGGGCGGCTCGATTCCGGTTTTATTTTCCGAGGAATTTCTAATGAAGAAATTGGCCTGATGGGCCGTTTTACTCACTTTTTGTCCGGACTTAAGCTCTTCGTCATAGTCACGACTCATTGCGTATCGCGCGGCTTCCTCGGTCATGCCCGCCCCGCACAGACGCTTAAGTCGAACCTCTTCCGGCGCAAAAACGCTTATCACCCAGAGCAAGTCCCCATACACCTGTCTGAGTTTTTTAAGCTCAGCGGGGTTTTTTAGGGAATCTAAGAGATATACCCTCCTAGATGGAAGCACAACTCTAGCATCGCCAATATTATGGTATCCTCCACGCTGATCCCGCTCTATTGCAATCTTTTCAATGGCTCGATCAACGATATATTCGTCACCAAATTTCTTTCTTAGTTCATTGCCCACATCTTGATAACTATCGACACGGTCGTTTGGCGATAGATCGTGATTAATGTGGAGAGAAACTTCTTTCGCACATTCTCGGATTATTGAACTTAGCGTTATTATGATTGGGTCGTATCCGTAATCATCCCGCAGAAGCTCGGCCAGTTGGTTCGCAGCAGTTGTGCACCCAGATCCGACTGGGCCGACCATGGCGATGATCAGCTCCTCGCTTAGACGGTCGTCGATGCTGCCGAATTTCAGACGTTCGGCGACTTCTGGTGCGTGATTTGCAGCGGTAGGTACAGTGGCCATGCAATCTCCGACAATTGGCGGCTATGGCCTCAGCGAGATGCTAACGAATTGAATTGGTAACAATCATCCAGCCAATGCCACCAATTACAAAAATCTCACCAAAAGCCCCCGCGAAACCTGTTGGTTTCACGGAGGCTATGGCATTACAGCAATGATAACAAGCGTTTATTCTGCCGCGACGACCCCGTCCGCGCCGAACATGTCCGGCTCGCTGCCGTCCACTTCGTTCGCCGCTTCGCCCAGGC
>CAZPCE010000411.1:0-2486 GCA_964584915.1 uncultured Arenimonas sp.
TTGACGTTTTCACGCGCCGGGGAAATGAATACGCGCTTGGGCTTTAATGGTGCTTTCATTTTCTGATTCGTATTGTCGAATAAACGTTTCATGCCCACTAGGCTGACGCTGCAACGTGTTTGTGAAGTTCGCCCACTGGAAGCCAATAACGGCGCGGATTGGTCGTATCTAACAGGATCATCGGGACCGTCAAGTTATCCAGGCATTCGGGTGGCAATCCCGGTTGCCAATCACTGTGGCAATCCTTGAAAGCCGTCAGCGACTCTTCGAAATAACGTGCCGTCAAACGCCATTGATGAATGATGACCGTAGTCTTCAATGTGATTACTGTCGTTTTTGCTTCGATGGCGTAGCGCGCACCCCGCACCTTGCGGCCGGATTTGATCAATCGCAATCGCAGACGACGATGTCGACTTACAAAAAGCCAAACGCCAATCGCCATCAAAGCAAGCACTGTAGCGGCGGAACCGAACATCCATTTCAGAATGCCATCGGCGCGCGGGAACGAACCAATGTCACCGGTGATTCCGCTTCGCCAATAAACATACGGGACGCGCTGTCCGACCTGCGGTTCACCCCAGGCGTAGTGATAGCCGGAAGTCTGCCTGTCGCGATGCACCACACCTTCGGCATCGGTAAATTCGCTGGTCATCAGTGTTTCACCACTCTGCGGGTCGCGTTCCACCGCAACGATGGTGGCATCCACGCTTACCGTGTTTTCCTGATTGTGCATCATCCGAAACGAGAAAAACGTCAGTCCAAAGAAGAACAACGCGAAGCCGGCTGCAAGCCAGAAGCCTATGGAACGAATACGAACCTGCCGCTTGATTTCGGCACGAAGCACGCTGTCTTCGGGCAATGCCACCGTCACATCGGCCAGCACCACCTCCGTGGACATTTAGTCCACGAGCCCGAACAAATCGTGTTCGTCGCTGCCCATGATTCTGACATCGACAAACTGCCCCACTTTCAGGCCGGCTTCTTCGCCATTCTGGATTTGCACAAGACCGTCGATTTCCGGTGCATCGGCGGTTGAACGGCCAATCGCCAGCTCGCCGTCGATGGCATCGATCAAGACTTTTTGAACAGTGCCGACCTTGCGTTCGAGTTTTTCGGTGCTGATGTCGGCCTGCAATTCCATGAAGCGCTGCAGGCGTTCCTGCTTGAGTTCTTCCGGAACGGCACCGGGCAAATCGTTCGCTTTCGCGCCTTCGACCGGCGAATAGGCAAATGCCCCGACGCGATCCAATTCAGCTTCGTCAATGAAATCGAGCAGCTCTTCAAACTCGTCGTCGGTTTCACCGGGAAAGCCGACGATAAAGGTGCTGCGCAGCGTGATGTCCGGGCAGATCTTGCGCCACGCCTGGATGCGCTCCAGGTTTTTTTCCGCTGCCGCCGGGCGTTTCATCAGTTTCAGGATGCGCTGGCTGGCATGCTGCAATGGAATGTCCAGATACGGCAATACTTTGCCTTCGGCCATCAAGGGAATGATGTCGTCCACATGCGGATAAGGGTATACATAATGCAACCGCGACCAGACGCCCAGTTCCGACAGACCACTGCACAGGTCTTTCATGCGGGTCTGGTATTTCTTGTCACGCCAGATCGCTTCGGCATATTTGGTATCGACGCCGTAAGCACTCGTGTCTTGTGAAATCACCAGCAATTCCTTCACGCCACCCATGACCAGCCTTTCCGCTTCGCGCAACACTTCGTCGATCGGGCGCGAGACCAGATCGCCACGCATCGACGGGATAATGCAGAAACTGCAGCGGTGGTTGCAGCCTTCCGAAATTTTCAGGTAGGCGTAATGTTTCGGCGTCAATTTAATGCCTTGCGGCGGCACCAGATCCAGGTAGGGATCGTGCTTTGGCGGCAGGCTGGCATGCACGGCATTCATAACGGTCGCATAATCCTGCGGGCCCGAAATGGAAAGCACGCCGGGGTGGGCCTCGCGAATCACATCCGCACGCTTGCCCAGGCAGCCGGTCACGATGACCTTCCCATTTTCGGCCATGGCCTCGCCGATCGCGTCCAGTGATTCGGCCACCGCGGAGTCGATAAATCCGCAGGTATTGACCACTACCACGTCGGCGTCATTGTAGGTCGGTACGATGTCGTAACCTTCCACTCTCAATTGTGTGATGATCCGCTCAGAATCGACCAGGGCCTTGGGGCAACCCAGGCTGACAAAGCCGACTTTTGGTTGTGAAGTGGACATAAACGGTCGCCATATTGAACTCCGTGCAATTATACTGTGCATACGGGGCCCCCGACCTGACAATTTGTTTATTCAATCGCTTTCCTGGGGAGTGTTTCATGGGGCATCAAGTCAGTATCAGCACATTGCACGGAACCATCGGTGGCTGGCGTGCTGATCCCGCGACTCCCGCAAAAGGCGCCGTGATTGTCGTTCAGGAAATTTTCGGCCTGAACTCGCACATTCGCTCAGTGGTGGAAAAATTCGCCCAGCATGGCTTCATTGC
>CAZPCE010000412.1:0-2486 GCA_964584915.1 uncultured Arenimonas sp.
ACGGGCCGCACCAATCGGACCGGCGAATGGAACGCCCGACAGCATCAATGCTGCGGAGGTACCGATCATTGCCGGGATGTCGGCCTGGATTTCCGGATTCATCGACAGCACGGTCGCAATAACCTGTACTTCATTGCGGAAGCCTTCAGGGAAAAGCGGACGGATCGGACGATCGATCAAACGCGAGGTAAGGGTTTCGCGCTCGGTGGCACGGCCTTCACGCTTGAAGAAGCCGCCGGGAATACGCCCGCCAGCATAGAATTTTTCCTGGTAATCAACGGTAAGCGGAAAGAAGTCCATGCCTTCTTTCGCGTTTTTATTACCGACGGCGGTGACTAACACCACGGTATCAGCCATTTTCACAATCACGGCACCGCTGGCTTGACGTGCAATCTCGCCGGTTTCCAAAGTGATTTGGTGCTGGCCGTATTGGAATGTTTTAGTTACTTTCGCCACGATTATCTTCCTTTCTCAATGTATTCCGGAAAACACCCCGTCTTCCGGATTTATTTCTTTAAATCAAATTGTTTCTAAAAAAATGACTCTCAAAAAAATGCGGCGCATTTCTGCGCCGCACGGTATTTCTTGATTAACGACGCAGACCCAAACGCTCGATCAAGGTCTTGTAGCGTTCGCCGTCTTTCTTTTTCAGATAAGCCAGCAGACTGCGGCGGGTGTTGACCATTTTCAGCAGGCCACGACGGGAGTGATTGTCGTGCTTGTGTGCCTTGAAGTGTTCGGTCAGGTGTTCGATGCGTGCAGTCAGCAATGCAACTTGCACTTCCGGGGAGCCGGTATCGTTCGGAACGCGACCGAAATCGGCCATAATTTTTTGGTTATCAACTGCCATTTTAAATTTCTCTATGATGCGTAATTCGCAGGAACGCAGGATGCGCACCGCAACATTCGCCGGTTAAGGGAGCGCCCGACTGGAAAAGGCCCAATCAAGCCTGTCAATTATAGCGGCCAAGCCGCTTTCCAGACAAGGCTTTGAGTGCTTTTTGACATGGAGCCTGATGCTCCGGGACAACCGTTTTGTCTATCGATTCACGGACTTAACTGAGCGCAGCCCAGCGAAACAGCCGCTTTGCCTGCAATACGCCGTATTGATCCAGTCCGGCAAGCCCGAGCGAGCGACCGCTTTGGTCACAAACATTCACATCGCCAAGTATCCCGCTATCGGGAATAACCAGTCTTTGTCCTTGCCCGAAGCGCCTCATTTGCGCCTCGTCCAGGCGAATCTCGGGCCAACCAAACAGCCCTGATTCGATGGGCAGCACCAGTGGCAACAAGCCCTCATCGCCCCGCTCGGCAATCGTTTGCAGTTCGTCCAGAGTATGCATCCTGGGTTCCAGAAACGGTTCCACCCAAAGGCGGCGCAAAATTTTGACATGCGCACCGCAGCCGAGAAGCTCGCCAAGGTCGCGCACAATGCTGCGGATATAAGTTCCCGAACCACATACGATGCGCAATGAAATCTCGTCGTCGCCGATGTGGATCAACTCGATATTTTCCACATTCACTTCACGCGACGGCATCTCGATTATTTCGCCACGACGCGCTTTCGCGTACATCGGTTCACCGCCCTGCTTCAAGGCGGAATATATCGGCGGGCGTTGTTGTATTTTCCCGATAAAACCCTGCAACAAGGTCTGAATTTTTTCCGTCGTCAATACAGGTATTTGGCGTTCGATCAGTATCTGCCCATCCGCATCATCGGTGTCGGTAGTTGCACCGAGTTTCGCGACTGCTTCATACGCCTTGTTTTTGCCGAGCAAGACACCGGCAATTTTGGTGGCTTCGCCGAGACAAATCGGCAATAGGCCGGTCGCGAGCGGATCAAGACTACCCGTATGGCCAGCTTTTTCGGCACGGAATATATGGCGGACACGTTGCAAGGCCTGATTGGAACTTAGCCCTTGAGGCTTGTCGAGAAGGACAATGCCGTCAATGCTTCTGAATAGGGTACGGGGGCGTTTTTGCATTAGGCAAATTGCTTGGTGTAGGACCGACGGAAGTCGGGACATGTCTGAATATATGATTGAAAGTCCCGACTTCCGTCGGTCCTACGCCAAACAAAGCCGATTACTGATTTGATTCTGCGTCCGAATCAACATCCGTTTCTTTCGGCGCAACCCGATCGGATTCCGGCAATTCACGCAGCAAAGCATCGATCTTCTCGCCTTTGTCCACCGAGTCGTCGTACATGAAATGCAATTCAGGCACGTGGCGCATGCGCACTGCATGCGCGAGTTTGTAGCGAAGCTGCGGCGCCAGTTCTTTCAGCGCCTTCACGGCTACCGGGCCCTTGTCGCCCAGCAAGGCGGTCACGTAGACATTGGCATGCGCCATGTCGCGGGTGATTTCGACGTCGGAAACGCTGACCGACGGCAAGCCGTGCTCACGCACGGCGGCGTGGACAATGAGACCAAGATCGCGGCGCAATTGCGATGCGACGCGATCGGTACGATGAAAGCTCTTTTTTG
>CAZPCE010000413.1:0-2480 GCA_964584915.1 uncultured Arenimonas sp.
CACAGGCGAATCATCACCTCGCGTCAGCACATGTTCGTTCTTCTTGTCTGAAGCAATCTCGCCATCCACCAATTCGATAATGCGGTCGCAGCGCTGCGCCAGACGCGGGTCATGGGTGACGATAAGAAATGTCGTGCCGCTGGTGTCGCAGACCTCCCGCATCAAATCGAAGACGCTGTCGGCCGATTTGGTATCCAGATTGCCGGTGGGTTCATCGGCCAGCACCAAAGCCGGTTGCATGATCAGGGAGCGGGCGATGGCGACGCGTTGCTGCTGACCACCCGACAGATTATTGGCCATATTGTTGGCCAAGGCCTTCAAGCCGACTTTATCGATAAGTTCCGCCGCTCTTGAGCGCATGGCATTGTCGGCGTGGCCCTGTTTTGCCAACAAGGGCAGCATCACGTTCTCGACGGCGGTGAATGCCGGCAGCAAATGATGGAATTGAAAAACAAATCCAATCGCATCGGAACGCAGTTTTGTAATCGCACGGTCGTCCAGATTATCCGTGGCAATGCCGGTCAGAAATAATTGACCACTGCTGGGTTTGTCCAGCAGCCCGATCAGGTTCAGCAAGGTGCTCTTGCCCGAGCCCGATGGTCCGATAAGCGCAACAAACTCGCCACGGCCCAGTATCAGGTCGATGCCATGCAAGACTTCGATTTCACTGGATTTTCCTATCTTGTAGGATTTTTTTATGCCCACCAGCTTCAACGTTGATTCATTGTCCGCAGCGCTGGTGCGAGTATCGGAGGTGTTGATGGAATCAGCCACGAATGGCCACCGCAGGGTCGAGTCGTGCAGCCCGCTGGGCCGGAAAAACGGCGGCCAATGTGCCTACCAAAACAGCACCAATGGCGGCATATAAAAAAAGCAGGGGGTCGAAAGCAATCGTGAAAAATAGCGTGCCATCCGGGTTTTTGGCAAAGCCGCGCCATGCGGCAAGAAATGCCCAACCGAGGCCGGAGCCAAGCAAGGAGCCGAATAATCCAAACAAGGCACCTTGCGTCAAAAAAAGCCGAAGTATTTGTTTTCGTGTCGTGCCTGTCGCTCGCAAGATGCCAATCTCTTTGGATTTCTGTACGACAGAAACGACCAATACGCTGGCGATGCCGAGTGCTGCCGTCAAACCGACAAACAGGCGTATCACCAGAAAGGTAAAACTTTGGCCGGACAACGCGGTAAAAAAATCTTCGTTGGCGGTGATCCAGCTTTCCGCCTTGAGCCCGGTTTGCGCCTCGATGGATTGCGCCATCACTTCCGCCGCAAACGGGTCGGCAACATTGACTTCCAGGGTGGTGGCACCACCGGGCAGGTTCAACAAACTTTGTGCCGTGCGCAAAGCGACATAAGCGGACCGGCTATTGGCGGCTTTGTTGCCAAAATCGTAGATGCCGAGAACCTTGAGTGTGGACGTTGCGCCTGAAGCGGTTTGCAATGTGATTTTGTCATTGATCGATACGCCCAAATCTTTCGCCAGCTCGGTTCCGATCACGATGTCATTGCTGCCGACTTCCGCGCTGCCCGCGATGATTTTGTCCTTCAGGGCGATCAGATGCAGATAGGTTTCCGGTTCAATACCCGTGAGTGTGACGGCCCGGTTTGCGTCGGCACGGATCACGAACCCGGCGCCGGAAACCACCGGTGTTACAACCACGACACCGGTTTTTTTTTGATCTGCGTTCGCACCTTTTGCCATTGATCCACCGAACGCAGGCGCTGTGCACGTGGTTGTATCAAGGTGGCCGACACTTCTCCCTTGCCTGGCACGAACAAGGGGCGCGACGCTTCTTCGGGCGCAGTAATAATGATTTGCGCCTGGAAATCCAGCGTGCGGCTGAAAAGGCTGCTCTGCAAACCGGTCAATAATGCCGACATGAACACGATGACGGAAACGCCCAATGCCACGCCTGCGATGATAAACAGCGTTTGCAACAAGCCCTCGCGCATGAAGCGGACGGCGAGTATCCATTCAAACGGCGCCAGATCGTTCACGGTATTGGAACAATGCGCGCACGGACACGTTGGCCGGCAACAATGGTGCCGACGCTGGATAAAATGACCGGTTCCTGGTTGACGAGGCCGCTGGTGATTTCGGTTTGATTGTCGCCGCGCAGGCCAATACCCACTTTCTGGTGAACCGTGCGCTTGTCGCGTACCACCAATACCCAGGGCGCATCGCTGTTTGCATCACGTACTGCTTCGGAGGGAACCACCAGTGCCATCGTCTTGTGTGCGGTTTCGCGGTTTCGATATCGACGGACACCGTCATGTCCTGGCGCAAATAAGCGGGCGGATTGAGGATGCGAAGCTTGATCTCGACGGAGCCGCGAGTAGCATCGATACCGGGGTTGATGTAATTCACGACGGCTTCAAACGTTTGGTCGGGAAAGGCATCGGCCGAGCCCAGTGCCTTTTGTCCCAGCGCCAATTTGGCCAGATTTTTTTCATCCAGCTGGATTTCAATCTGGATTTCGCCG
>CAZPCE010000414.1:0-1377 GCA_964584915.1 uncultured Arenimonas sp.
CGGCCAGGTCCATTCCGGGCTTTCATATTCGTGATGCGCTCGCCGATGTAGACGTAAAGCATCCGGGTTTGATCGAACGTTTTGGCGGACACGCGATGGCAGCCGGTTTAAGCTTGCGGAAAGAGAGCCTTGAAGCCTTTCGCGTTGCCTTTAACGATGCGGCCGAATCGCGCTTGTCGGAAGAACTCCTGCAGGCCGAATGCCTGAGCGATGGTGAATTGCAGTTGCATGAATTCTCGCGTGAGCTGGCTGAGGATTTGCGCTTGGCCGGGCCTTGGGGCCAGGGCTTTCCCGAGCCGGTGTTCGATAATGTTTTTGAAGTGACGCAATGGAAGATTCTCGGAGAGCGCCACATCAAGTATGACCTGCGTCTCCCTGGTACCGATTTCAAGCTGTCTGCCATCCATTTCGGCGGCTACGCCGGTGTCGCGCCGCCGAGCCGGTTGCATGTGGCCTATCAACTGGAATTGGATGATTTCCGTGGGCGCCGTGACGTCCAGTTGCTGATCCGGCATAGCTTGCCAGCCTGACGGTAGGATCGTTCCAGGACCGACGGAAGTCGGGATATCGCCCCCTATCAGCGCGATAAGGATGCTATTTTGTTACAATATCGCTTTGTTATTTGAATCAAGTGAACCATGGAACTCAATCTTGTACGCCAGCGAATCAACGACCTGAAAACACGTCTCGATTCGCTCCGGGGGTATCTTTGACTTCGATCTAAAAGTCGAACGTCTGGAAGAAGTCAGCCGCGAGCTGGAAAATCCCGCCATCTGGAACGAACCCGAACGCGCCCAGGCGCTGGGCAAAGAGCGCTCGACGCTCGAAAAGACCGTCAACACCATTCGCGAAAACACCGATGGTCTCGTGGATGCCGCCGATCTGCTGGATATGGCGGAGGCGGACAATGACGAAGAAACCGTGAATGCGGTAATTGCGGATATCGATAAAATCGCCGAACGCGTGGACAAGTTGGAATTCCGTCGCATGTTCAGTGGCGAGCTGGATTCGGCCAATTGCTTTGTCGACATCCAGGCCGGAGCCGGTGGTACCGAAGCCCAGGACTGGTCGGAAATCCTGCTGCGCATGTATTTGCGCTGGTGCGATTCACGCGGCTGGAAAACCGAAATCATGGAAGCCAGCGACGGCGACGTGGCCGGCATCAAGGGCGCGACCATTCGCGTCGAAGGCGAATACGCGTTCGGCTGGTTCAAGACCGAAATCGGTGTGCATCGTCTGGTCCGGAAATCACCGTTCGATTCCGACAACAAGCGCCATACATCCTTCGCATCGGTGTTCGTCAGTCCGGAAGTTGACGACACCATTGAAATCGATATCAACCCGGCCGATTTGCGTACCGATGTTTACCGCTCATCC
>CAZPCE010000414.1:1387-2479 GCA_964584915.1 uncultured Arenimonas sp.
CAGCACGTCAATAAAACCGAATCGGCCGTGCGTATCACGCACATTCCGACCAATACCGTTGTGGCATGCCAAACCGGCCGAAGCCAGCATCAGAACCGCGACAACGCGATGAAAATGTTGAAGGCGAAGTTGTTTGAACTGGAAATGCAGAAACGTAACGCCGAAAAAAATGCGCTCGAAGCCACCAAGTCCGACATCGGTTGGGGCAGCCAGATTCGCAGTTATGTTCTTGACCAAAGCCGCATCAAGGATTTGCGCACCGGAGTTGAACGCACCGATACCCAGAAAGTACTGGATGGCGATTTGGACGGGTTTGTCGAAGCCAGCCTGAAATCGGGTTTGCAAGCCGGCGCAGGCCGCATCAATTAATTTTTGTTTTTTGTTAGGAAGTCACCATGACGGATGAGACAACGTTACCAGTTGATGAAAACCAGTTAATTGCCGAACGTCGTGGCAAGTTAAAACATCTGCGTGAACAGGGTGTGGCGTTTCCGAACGATTTCCGCCGTGCGCATTATGCCGGTGACTTGCAGGATGAATTCGCCGATAAGGACCAATGGACTGCGGAAGCGTTGGACGCTACCGGTCGCGTTATCCAGATGGCTGGCCGCATGGTGCTGAAACGTGTGATGGGAAAAGCGAGCTTCGCCCAGATCCAGGATATGACCGGTCGCATCCAGTTGTATCTGCAGGCCAGCACGCTGGAAGAAAGTTATGAAGCGTTCAAGGCCTGGGATATCGGCGACATCATCGCGGTGGAAGGTTCGTTGACCCGTACCAAGACCGGCGAGTTGTCGATCAAGGCGACAAAAATCAAATTGCTGACGAAATCCTTGCGTCCATTGCCGGACAAGTTCCATGGTTTGTCGGATGTCGAACAGCGTTATCGCCAGCGTTACGTCGATTTGATCGTCAACCCTGAAGCCCGCGATGTTTTCGTGAAACGTTCGAAAATCATTTCCGCGATGCGGGGCTGGCTCGATTCCCGCCGTTTCCTGGAAGTGGAAACGCCGATGATGCATTACATTCCCGGCGGGGCGACCGCCAAGCCCTTCATGACTCATCACAATGCGCTGGGCCTGGATTTGTATT
>CAZPCE010000415.1:0-2468 GCA_964584915.1 uncultured Arenimonas sp.
CGGATTCCGCACATGGGCTGGAACAATCTGATCGTCAATACCACCCGCTCGCTTTGCGATGGCCTGCAGAATGAAAACGTGTACTTCGTCCACAGCTATGCCGCCGATGTCTCGGAATACACGCTGGCACAGACGACTCACGGCAATAAATTTTCATCGATTGTGCAGAAGGGCAATGTGATGGGCGCGCAATTTCACCCCGAGCGTTCCGGCAAGGCCGGCGCAAGGTTATTGAAGAATTTTCTATCCCTATGAATTTTGAAATCTATCCGGCCATCGATATTCGCGAAGGCCGCGTCGTGCGTCTGTTGCAGGGCGACTACGCACAGGAAACGTCCTATTCAAACGAGCCGCTGGAAGTGGCGAAAACCTACAAGAATGCCGGTGCTTTATGGCTGCATTTGGTCGATCTGGATGCGG
Source organism: uncultured Arenimonas sp. (assembly GCA_964584915.1). GTDB lineage: Bacteria > Pseudomonadota > Gammaproteobacteria > Xanthomonadales > Xanthomonadaceae > Arenimonas. Next base: position 421 of record CAZPCE010000415.1, read on the forward strand.
CGAAGTCGGGTTCCTACTCTTTGCTTGAGATCGCCGGTTACATGCAGAACATGGTTGGCTTGAAGATTCAGACAGGCGGCGGAATCCGCAACAAGGCGGACGTCGAACGGTTGATCGATTCCGGAATAGACCGCGTGGTGATCGGTACGCTTGCGGTCAAGCAACCCGCACTGATTTCAGAGTGCATAAAACAATTCGGTGCCGACCGGATTACCGTCGCGCTGGATACCCGGCAAGACGAAAACGGAATATGGCAGTTGCCGGTGAAGGGCTGGACGGAATCATCGGAAAAGAATCTTTTCGACATGCTGGATTTTTATCAGGCCAGTGGTCTGCGCCATTTGCTCTGCACCGATATCGCACGTGACGGCATGTTGTCGGGCTTGAATAATGCCTTGTATGCCGACATCGCAAAAATGTTTCCGACCATTCGCGTCCAGGCTTCCGGCGGGGTGAAAACACTGCAGGATATTCATGATGCAAAAGCGGCGGGCGCCGGCGGTGCGATACTCGGTCGTGCCCTGCTGGAAGGTCGTTTCACTTTGCAGGAGGCATTGGCATGCTGAGTCGCCGGATAATCCCATGTCTCGATGTGAAAGATGGCATGGTCGTTAAAGGCGTCAAGTTTCGAGATCACGTCGTCATGGGCGCGATTGAGGAATTGGCACAGCGTTATCGAGACGAAGGCGCCGACGAGTTGGTTTTTTACGATATTACTGCAAGTCCAGAAGGTCGTTCGGTGGATCGCGAATGGGTAAAACGGGTTTCGGATTTGATCGATATCCCGTTTTGTGTCGCCGGCGGTATTCGCACGGTAGAAGAAGCCTCTGCGGTTTTGAATGCCGGTGCCGACAAGGTGTCGATCAATACGCCGGCCTTGTTGCGCCCGGATCTGATCAACGAGCTGGCCGAAGCATTCGGTGTGCAATGCGTGGTGGTCGGAATTGATTCGCTACGAGACCAGGACGGCCAGTGGCGGGTTCGGCAGTTTACCGGCGATCCCGATAAAACAAGGGCCTTGTCGAAAACCACGCTGGAATGGGTCGCGGAAGCGCAACAGCGCGGAGCAGGCGAGATTGTTCTGAATTGCATGGGCAGCGACGGCGCGCGCAACGGTTACGATCTCGAACAATTAAGCGCGGTACGTGCGATCTGCCAGGTACCTTTGGTGGCTTCTGGTGGTGCCGGTTTGATCGAGCATTTTATCGATGTGTTCGAAAAATCCGATGTCGATGCCGCTTTGGCGGCAACGGTTTTCCATAACGGCAGCATTCCGATTCCAGATTTGAAGCGCGTCTTGGCCGATAGAAAAATATCGGTTCGGATTTGAGGAAAAAAAATGAGAACAACAAATTTCGATTCGCTGGCATGGGACAAGCAAGATGGTTTGCTACCCGCGATTGTTCAGGATGCGAATACCCTGCAGGTTCTGATGCTCGGCTACATGAATCGTGAAGCCCTTGAAGCAACGCAGAAAGAAAAGTTCGTGACGTTTTTCAGTCGTAGCAAGCAGCGCCTCTGGAAAAAGGGCGAAACCAGCGGCCATGTATTGGCAGTCATCAGCATTGAAGCCGACTGCGATAATGACACCTTGTTGATCCGGGCGATTCCGGCCGGACCGACCTGCCATTTGAATCGGGCAAGTTGTTTTGAAAACGCTCCCGGCGATTTCATCGCAAAATTGGACGCCTTGCTCGAACAACGCCAACGAGAAATGCCCGAAGGAAGTTACACAACCAAATTATTCCAGTCGGGTGTGCGCCGCATTGCGCAAAAGGTCGGCGAAGAGGGAGTGGAAACGGCACTCGCGGCTGTTGCACAGGATGAAAAAGATTTACTGAACGAAGCCAGTGATCTGGTTTATCATCTGATGGTGCTGTTGCGTTCCCGCGGATTGAGCTGGAATGCCGTGCAGGAGAATCTGAAACAGCGCCATTAATAATATTGCAAACAAGTGAGGGCCTCATGTTTCGCAAAGTCAGCATCTTCAGCTTCTGCATTCTTGGCTTTTTGACTTTTGACGCTCTCGCATTGCCACCCGTGATCGA
>CAZPCE010000416.1:0-2190 GCA_964584915.1 uncultured Arenimonas sp.
CTCCCATCCTCTTCCACCTCATAAACACACTCCACCAAACTTCCGTCGGGTTTCAGGGTGAGCACGGCAAAACCGTTTTGTACTTTCACATTGCCGGGTGTGATCGGTGTTTGTGCGTTGTAGTCGACGTTGTTTTTTACGATGCCCGCGGTGTCGCCAAACGGGAAGGCGGCATGGCCGGCGCAACGGCAAAAGCAATCGTTGCCGGCGGCGGAATTGGCGTTGTAAACGGTGCCTTGGTGTAGATGGCCCCAATACCAGTAATCCGGTGCTCTCGGTGTGCCGGTGTAACTGCCCAATGTGGTCGCCATATCGTCCCAGATGCTCATTCGGGATACGCCGTCATAACTCAGGCCGTTGTGATGGGTCATGGCCAGCACTTTTTTCTGCGAAAGATTGCCGAAGCCTTTGATGAAATCCGCCTGCTGGGTATGCGTGCTGTCGCCCAGGGCACCTTCCATATAAAGCGAGGATTGATCGTAATAAGCGGAATCCAGACCCAGCACCAGCCACTGGCCATAACTCAAGGCGAAATAGCTGGTGTTCGATTGCGCCGAAAAACGCGCGTCGTTCAGGGCGATATTGAAATACCCTTGCGCCGCGCCATACATTTCATGATTTGAATTGAGGGTGAAGCATTTTGTTGACGTGGAAGCGGCTGATGGCAAGAGCGCCAGAAAATTGCTCTGCTCTTCTTGTTCCGGAATGCGATCATCCGAACCGACATAGTAAACATCGCCCAGATGCACCATGTAATCGGGTGCCAGTTTTTTCACGGCATTGATCACGGCAACGGCAGGGCCCTGACCACCGAAATCGGAACCGTAAACACCGGTTCCCCAGTCACCAATAATGGCGATGCTGATGGAGCTTTGGCTGCTGGGCACGGTAATCGTTTGCGGGTTGGTACCAAAGGGGTAAACCAGATGCGGCAGTTCAATATTGGCGTAGAAATACACCGGCACCAGAATCCAGTGCGCATCGAAGGTTTCATATTTGCCCGTGCCATACAAAGTGCCGTCAGCACCGGCGACGCCTTCGCTTCTGCCCTTGGCCAGCAATGCCTCGTAATCGGCCGTCGAGATTTTCGTCTCGGCGCCATAGAAAGACGCGATGACGGCAAGGGTGTCCCAAACGACCAGCGCCTCGATCATGTCGGGCGGGAATATCGGCGGATTATCCAGCCAATACAGCAACAGCCCGTATTCAAGATGCCCGCCATCGGTAGGCAAAGGCGGAATCGGTAGCCCCTTCATTTGTGCAATCAATTGCCGCACCAGATTTTCACTATGGACCAGGGTGGTGATCAGCGCCTTGTGCCTGGCCGCCTTGTCGGGCGCATGCACGGTATGAAGACTGTAGTCAGCCTCGCTGGTAAAAACCGGCACTTGATCAAGCATGCAATGATTCCCCTGTTCAGTAGCAGCTATCGGCGTTTAGACGCTTTTGCCCGAGGGTGCTGGATGAACGGCGGTTTCGCAACGTAAATAATTCACACACGTAGGGCGCAATACGCTCCACCATTGCGCCGGATAAGCAAGGCGTCGATAAATATTGCGCCTTACAGATGCAAGGTAGATTTTGGAAAGTTGGGTTGTGTGGGTTTGTGCGATGTCGCAGGTTTTGGCGCAATGGTGGAGCGTCGCACCATATGGTGGCGGGTACGTTCGGCGCACTGGTGGGGCGTACTGCGCCCTACGGGGGTGGGCAGGTGCGGCGCAATGGTGGGGCGGGCATTGGTGCGTTAGAAACGCACCCTATGTCTCCAGCAAATCTTCTGGCATTTTGCATGGCCGCTTTTGGCCGCTAGTGAATGGCATGGTGCGACCCTTAGCCGACATTGAAATGACGCCAGCAGAGAAGGCATCTTGGATTTCAGCAGCGCGAGTTATACTCCCGCCCACTATTTGATATGGCTGGTGGTGAGCGAGTGAGCGATCGACGGTTTGCGTTATTGCTGTCTCTGGTGTTGGCCGCAGGCTCGGTGACCGCGCAGTCGGCGGACCAACCCATCACAAGCGAAGCAGGTGCGGGAGTCGCCGTGGAGTCGCTACTGAGGGAAGCCCGCGAGCAGTACGAACTGCCAGCGATTGCCGCCGTGGTGGTCAAGGCCGATTCCGTACTTGGCATCTATGCGATTGGTGTGCGTCGTCTGGGGCACACGGATCAAGTAAAGCGGACAGACCGGTT
>CAZPCE010000416.1:2200-2463 GCA_964584915.1 uncultured Arenimonas sp.
GGACAGTCGGCCCATTGATGTTTTTCCCGAGCTCGGGTCGTCGGTCAACGACGGGTTTCGCGAAGTGACGCTGCAACAGCTGCTTGGACACCGGGCGGGCTTGCCGCCGTACAAGTTGCTGAAGGCCATTCGTTCCGCAGACCGCCGGGTCGATAAGTTGGATTCGCCTCGAGCCAAGCGGCGTGCGTTCGCCGTCTGGTTGCTGCAGCAGACTCCTGATGCCGCCACAGGCACCGATCAGTATTCGAACGCCGGCTACACAA
>CAZPCE010000417.1:0-2452 GCA_964584915.1 uncultured Arenimonas sp.
TCTGCGAAGTCTCCAATTGTACCGCTGAACGGGGTTATCATCGCCATATTCTCCCTGTGACGAGCCAACCATGAGCCAGAAAACACGTGTAGAGCACGACAGCATGGGCGAATTGCGAGTGCCGGCCGAGGCTCTCTATGGGGCACAAACCCAGCGAGCGGTGGATAATTTTCATATTTCCGCTTACCCAATGCCTTTTGAATTCATCACGGCGCTGGCATTGATTAAAGCGGCGGTCGCCAACGCGAACGGTGAACTGGGGCATCTGACCAAAACACAGTCATCGGCGATTGTGAAGGCTGCGGAACAAGTGGCAAAAGGACAATGGCGCGAACATTTTCCTGTCGAGGTTTTTCAAACCGGTTCCGGCACCTCCAGCAACATGAATGCGAACGAAGTCATTGCCTCGCTTGCAGCGAAAGCCGCAAAGCTAAAAATCCATCCGAATGATCACGTCAATGCTGGCCAGAGTTCCAACGACGTGATTCCCACCGCGATCCAGGTTTCGGCGAATCTCGTCCTCCATCGGGATTTGCTGCCAGCGTTGAAGCACCTGCAAAAAACCATCGATAAACGCGCCAAGGAACTGACAAAGGTCATAAAAACTGGGCGCACGCACTTGATGGATGCCATGCCCTTGAGCTTCGGTCAGGAGTTGTCGGGCTGGTCGGCGCAGGTTTCCTCATGTATCGAGCGTTTCGAAGACACCAGCAAACGTTTGCAGAATTTGCCACTCGGCGGTACAGCAATCGGCACCGGAATCAATGCCGATTCGAAAATGCCGCGTCTGGCTTGCCAATATTTAAAAAAACAGACTGGCGTGAAATTCAGCGAGGCGAAAAACAAGTTTGAAAGCATCGCTGCACAGGATCATATCGTTGAATTATCGGGGCAGTGCAATGCCTTGGCCGCCTGCCTGATGAAAATCAGCAATGATTTGCGCTGGATGAATTCCGGTCCGCTCGCGGGCCTTGGCGAGATTGAGCTGAAAGCATTGCAGCCTGGTTCATCCATCATGCCGGGCAAGGTCAATCCGGTGATTCCGGAAGCCGTCGCCATGGTATGTGCACAGGTGATGGGAAACCACATCACGATTACCGTTGCCGGCCAAAGCGGTAATTTCCAGTTGAACGTGATGCTTCCGGTGATTGCCCACAATATTCTGGAAAGCCTGCGCTTGTTGTCTTCGGCGTCCTTGGCGCTGGCAGATCAGGCTATTGCCGGCTTTGTGGTACGCGAGGACCGCATAGCGCAGGCATTGGATCGCAACCCGATTCTGGTGACCGCATTGAATCCGATTATCGGCTATGAAAAAGCCGCAGCCATTGCCAAACGAGCCTACAAGGAAAAGCGGCCGGTACTGGATGTGGCCATCGAAATGACCGATCTGGGTGCGGTGCAGCTGCGTAAATTGCTGGACCCGAAGTTTCTCATTTAACCGGCAATGGTTCCGACAGAAATTTCTCGATGTTGGCTCGATAGGCTTCCGGCTTGTCCCACCAGATGATGTGCCCGGCATCCGGGATGAACTGATAACGTGCGTTGGGATACAAGGCGACATATTCATAGGCATCTGAATAGGAAATAAAATCGCAGCCGCCTTGAAGCACCATGACCGGCGCTTTCATTTTCGGCATCAATGCACGGGGGTTGTCGGAGTCTTGGTAAAAATTGCTGCCGGCACGGCTATACATGCCGCCGCCACCTTCTTCCGGTTTAACGTTTTTCCGGTCGCACACCATGTCTTCGGTAAAGCGCGATGCCATCGTGTTAAGCGTATTGTCCACTTCCTGGTCCGAAGCAAATTTTCGGTCGAACATGGTAGCAATAGCCAGCGATACGATGGCGCGTACCGGCATCGAATCGATGTCCTGCTTTGCCCGTGCCTCTCCATTCGGATCGATATTACGGAATACCAAGTTGGCCGGTACGGGATAGCGCACATCATTGATTGGCCTGCCGTTTTCGTCGAATTCCACGGGGTCGATATCTCCGGGAGAAGACAGGACCAATTTCTCGACCAACTCCGGATGAAGTACCGCCATGCCGGTCGCTATTTGCGCACCGTAGGACTGACCGATGATCACGACTTTTTCGGCTTTTATTTGTCGGGTGATGATTTCATACAGATCTTCTACATGGCCATGCAAGGTGGTGTCCTTGGGATGTTCACGGCGGTCGGAGAGACCGGTTCCGGATTGGTCATAAAAATATAAGTCCCGTCCGCTGTTTGAAATCGGCGCCAGTGTTTTTACGATCGAACTGTGGATGTAGCCACCCGGACCGCCATGCAGAAAAATGATGGGCGTTCTTTTGTGCTGATTGTTTGAAGCAACTTTTTGATAGGCGATCCGGTAATTTCCGGGCATCGACCAATAATGCGTATCGGCGGTGGGTTGGATTGGCTTCACGGTAGCAGTTATCGGGATGAATGCGAGTAACGCGATGACTG
>CAZPCE010000418.1:0-2445 GCA_964584915.1 uncultured Arenimonas sp.
CTGGCAATGGCATGCGATTTATCCAAGGCCATCACCGATACTTTCGCAACGCCATCGGAGTTCAGGCTGGCGACATGGCGCAACACCTTGTTTTCTTTTTCGGCAGTCTTGAATCGTTGCAGCATATCGTCATCCATTTCATTGATTCGTGCGAAGAACTCTTCGCGTGGCAAATTTTGAAGGAACGAAGGCACCAGACTTTCGATCTCGACCTGTTCCAGACTCAGTGCATGGCCCATTTCGCGGGCGAGGATGACTAGTTTACGCGCAACATCGACGCCGCTTAAATCATCGCGTGGGTCCGGCTCGGTATAACCGAGTTCGCGCGCCTGCATGACCAATTGCGAAAACGGTTGCGAGCCATCGTAGCTGCCGAATAACCACGAAAGCGTTCCCGAGAAAACGCCATCAACCGCCTGCACTTCATCGCCGGTATCGAGCAAATCGCGCGTGGTCTGGATGATCGGCAAACCGGCACCCACCGTCGCTTCGTAACGAAAACGGGCGCCGCTGTGTTGGCAGGCTTCGCGAATAGCCTGGTAACGCGCGAAGTCGCCGCTGCCGGCCTGCTTGTTCGGCGTGATCACGTGGATGCCTTGCTGCAACCACGAGGCATAACGCGAAGCCACTTCGGTATTCGAACTGCAATCGATCATCATGCAATGCGGGCCATGCAGGCTGCGCAAATGTTCGCCGATGGCATCGAGATTCACGGGTTCGGCGGATGCCAATTGTTCAGAAAAATTGCTCAAATCCAGTCCCGTTTCGCTAAGCAGCATGCGGCTGGAATTGGCAATCGCACAAAGGCGCAATGCGATATTGGATTCTTTCAGCAAACGTTTGCGGGTCGCTTCAAATTGTTGTAGCAACACACGGCCGACATTGCCCGGGCCAATCAAGCCAACCGAAATCGTCAAGGCCGACAAATAGAAACCGGCATGCACGGCGCGCAGCGCACGTGCGATATCACTGGCGGCGACCGCAACGGAAATATTCCGTTCCGATGAACCCTGCGCTATCGCGCGCACATTCACGCTGGCTCGTGCGAGGCTGTCGAACAAGCGGCTGGCAATCCCGTGCGTGCCCACCATGCCGTCACCGACAATCGCAAGCACTGCGACTTCTTCCTTCGCATCGATATCGGCGATTTGTCCGAGTTGCAACTCACGGGCGAATGTGTCGCGCAATGTCTTTACGGCTGCTGCGCGATCGTTCAAACGCACGGTGCAACAAATCGAATGTTCACTCGAGGCCTGCGAAATCATGACTACGGAAACATCGGCTTCATGCAGGGCCGCGAATACTCGTTCGGCGGTTCCCGGCACACCCATCAGGCCAGTGCCTTCAATCGTGACCAAGGCCAAATCGGTAATCGCGCTGACGCCTTTCACCGGCGGCTGCGTGCTCGGTATTTTCGAGATCACGCTACCAGGATGTTCGGGTTTGAAACTATTGCGGATGCGCAGCGGAATATTCGCAGCCATCACTGGCTGCAAACTTCTCGGGTGCAATACCTGCGCGCCAAAATAGGCTAGCTCGCAGGCTTCCTCGAACGACAGGCTCGGCACCCATTCCGCTTCGGGCACCAAACGCGGATCGGCCGACAGCACGCCATCCACATCGGTCCAGATCGTGAGTTCTTTTGCAGCAAACAGTTTTGCGAAAATCGCGCCCGACCAATCGCTGCCATTGCGACCGAGCACGCGGGCCTTGCCGTCTTTATCGCTGGCAATAAAACCGGTCACGATAATACGATCAGCCTGATGTTGTGCTTGCCAGCTTTTCAAATTTTCCGCACTGGAGGTCCAGTCGATATCGATACCGAGATTATTGTCGTCATGCACGACCAACACTATTCGGGCATCCAGATAATCCGCGTCCACGCCAAGCGACACCAGATGCGCGTGCAATAAATACGCCGACCAGACTTCGCCCAGACCCTGTATCCATTCGAACGCCGTTTCCGGCAAGGATTTCAGCAGCGAAAGGGCATGCAGCACTTCACGCAAGCGTTCGCTTTCTGCATCGAAAAACGCATCGGCTTCAGTGCGATTGACCGTCAGCAAATCATCGGCAGCGTCGCGATGGCGTTTCAGCATTTGATCGAGCAAAGATTGCCAGCCTGAATCTTGTGCCGCTGCCAATTGCGCGCAGCGGATCAGATTGTCGGTGGTCCCTTTCAAGGCCGAGACGACGGTGACTTGGGCAGTGAATCCGGTTTCAGCCAGCAAAAGTTGAGCTGCATGCGCAATTCGAGTGGCATCGGCCATGCTGGTGCCGCCAAACTTGTGCGCGAGGATGGATGAAACGGGTGCTGACATGGTGAATCTCCTACGGGTTGGAACACCGCGGAGACTATCCCCGCGCTGTTCGCGGGGCGGGGGTTGAACTAGGCGTTCATTCCACGCACCACGAATACCGGCAACCGGTAGTTGTAGTGGTGGT
>CAZPCE010000419.1:0-1836 GCA_964584915.1 uncultured Arenimonas sp.
ATGCAGGCGCGAATATTGCCTGGTGCCATCACGTGCTGGCCCACTTCGCGAAAACCGAAACTGCCGTGGAAAATCAGGGCAGGGTGGTTGTCGTTTTCGATAAACACTTCGGCCGCGAGATGCGGATAGCGCGCCTCCGCAAAACTTTGCACGTCGCCGTAGAAAACGCGGCCGACACCGACGCTTCTGCGTGCGCTGGCGATCACGATGCGGTCGATATAGAGGAATTTCTCGAAGCGTTCGCGAAACCACAGGAAGTTGCTGCTGTCGTGCGAAGAATCATGGCTGACGGCAATCAAAAAGCCTGCGATCAAGCCATCGACTTCGGCTACGCGGAAGTAATCGGCATTTTCCCAGAAGAAACGCACTTTGGCCGCATCCATCGGCAAGATGCCGATACCTGCTGCGTTATTCATGGCTAGGACAGAATCCAGCTCGTGCTCGCGCACGTCGCGGATAACAATGGGCATTAATTAACTCCAAAACGGCTGCTCAGAGCCGCCAATGGGTGCTGATTATCGCACGTGAAGAGCCCGTTCGCGATGCTTGTTGAACTGTTAAACTTGAGTTAGGAATAAAACAAAAAAACCGCCCCGTGACTTTCGGGCTGCACGTTTTGGCCCATTCGCGCCTATGATGCCCACATGTTAAATAAACTGAACCATACCCAACTGTTGCGCTATGCCGGCTTGTTCACCTGGGCGATGGTCGGTATTCCACTGGTGCTTAACAGCTGGTATTTCCCGGTGGCCGAAGTAGAGGAAACTTTGCTTTCCAAGCCCGACATGGTGGGCTCGACCGTGGCGTATTTCGCGTTTGGTCTGGCTTATTGGCTGGTCACGCATGATTTGGGTGCCCGAAAACCACGTTGGTACGATATTGCATTGCTGGCGGTAATGACGATCACCGCCATTTCGGTCAGCCAATTAACGGGTACTGGACTGGGCGCCATCCTATTGATGATCGTCGCGGGGGTTATCCCTTGGCTGATGCCTGTCAGCGCGGGCGTGATCTGGATGATTGTCCAGCATATGGCTTTGGTGCCGGTTTTCATCAAGGGCCAAGGCTTCACGCCGATCGCGGCCGTGTTGCAAACGGCTTTATTCATTGGTTATTCCAGTTTTACCTTCGTTACCGGCTTCGTGGCCAAACAGCAGGCTCAGGCTCGGGAAGACCAACGGCGCTTGAATGCCGAATTGCGGGCAACCCGGGTATTGCTGGCGGAAAGCTCGCGCATGAGCGAGCGTTTGAGAATTTCGCGGGAATTGCACGATTTGCTGGGGCATCACTTGACAGCATTGAGCCTGAATCTGGAAGTGGCGGGCCACCTGACCGAAGGCAAGGCGCATGATCACGTCAAACAAAGCCACACCCTCGCCAAGTTATTGCTGACCGACGTCCGGGAAGCCGTCAGCGAAATGCGGGAAGATGGCGGAATTGACGTCAATACGGCATTCCACAGTCTTGTGGATGGGGTGACCGCCCTGAAAATACATCTGGATTTACCGGAAATGCTTCAGCTTGATGATCCGGACCGCGCGCATGTTTTATTGCGATGTGCCCAGGAAATCATCACGAATACCGTGCGGCACTCGGGAGCGGACGAATTGTGGCTGCGTCTGGCGAAAATGCCGAACCACATTGAATTGTCGGCCCGCGACAATGGTCGAGGTGCCGTCAGCCTGAGCCAAGGCAATGGTTTGCGCGGCATGTGCGAGCGATTGGCAGAATTCGGCGGACATCTCGATATTATGAATATTCCAGGTCAGGGACTAAGCTTGACCGCAACGCTACCCACAAAGGAAATCCCATGATCCGCGTGTTTCTGGTTGATGA
>CAZPCE010000419.1:1846-2437 GCA_964584915.1 uncultured Arenimonas sp.
GCTGCTGGAGCTCGCTGACGGTATCGAAGTCGTTGCCGAGGCCAGTGATGGCAAGCAGGCCGTCGATCAGATCCCGCTGGTGAAGCCCGACGTGGTTTTGATGGATATGCGCATGCCGGTGATGTCGGGCCTGGATGCGCTTCAGGCCTTGTCCAAGGCGGATGCCCTGCCACCCACGATCATCCTGACCACCTTCGATGACGACCAACTTGTATTGGCCGGCATCAAATATGGTGCAAAGGGCTATTTGCTCAAGGATGTTTCACTGGACCAGCTGGTGACGGCCATTCAAGCCGTCGCAACGGGCGGTTCCCTGGTGCAGCCCGCCGTGACGCAAAGACTGCTTTCCGGGTTGGAAGGCATGAATAATGATTTCGTCAGTCTGGAGCAGCCCGACCCGCTGACGGAACGTGAAACCGAGATTTTGAGGCTGATGGCGGGTGGTTTTTCGAACAAGGAAGTTGCCAATTCGCTCGGTGTTGCCGAGGGTACGGTTAAAAATCATGTCTCGAATATTCTCTCGAAGCTGGGAGTCCGCGACCGGACACGCGCAGTATTGAAAGCTTTTGAACTCAAACTTGTATAAAAAAC
>CAZPCE010000420.1:0-2427 GCA_964584915.1 uncultured Arenimonas sp.
GCTCTTGATGTCCTTGTTGCCGACCAGGGTGACCGAGTTGATCGCCGGGCGTTCCTTGACCGTGATCACCAGAATATCGCCCTGGCGTTCCAGCTTCACATCGGTAAAGAAACCCGTCTTGTATAGAGCACGGATGGCGGCAGACGACTGGCTTTGGCTCATCGTTTCGCCTTTTTCCACCGGCAGGTAGCTGTAAACCGTACCGGCAGAGATACGTTGCAAGCCTTCAACCCGGATATCGCTGACCGTGAAAGCTTCAATCGATTGTGCGCACACGGGGCCGGCGAGAGCGGCAGCGAGAGCAAGGCTGAGAATGTGACGGGCGATGGGTCGCTTCATTGATTAATCCAAAATGGAGGCGAGGTTATCGCCAAAGTTAACGGGTAAATACGAGTTAATTCAAAAATCCGGTTCAAAAACGTCAGTTCGAAAACAGACGGGCAAAATCATTGTAATGTGCAAGCAGCATCAAGCCAGCCAAAAGAGCCAGGCCGATAAACTGCCCTGCCATCTGGATGCGCTCTGCCACAGGATGACCGGTGACGAGCTCAATCAGGTAATACAGAAGGTGTCCGCCATCCAGTACCGGGATCGGCAGCAGGTTCATGATGCAAAGGCTCAGCGAAAAAAACGCAAGAAACCCCAAAAATGAACCGACACTCGTATTGGCTTCCTGATTGGCCACTTGTGCGACGGTAATTGTACCAGAGACGTTTTTAACTGAGGCTTTCCCGCTAATCAGCCGTTTTAGCATCGCGAACGTGGTTCGGGTGGTTTCCCAGGTCTGCCCGAAGGCTTTCCCGATGGATTCGATCGGGCCATAACGAAGAATGGTCTGTTTAGGCAAGGCGGACGCGGGAACCACTCCGATTCTCCATTGCGGCTTGGCCTTGGCTTGCTCGAAACCAAGCCATGCCTTGACGTTGGCCGGGAACCCAGTTTCCTCTGCAACCAACTTCGGCTGAATCATCACCTGCTGCGACTGCCCGTCACGTTCAAACAGGACGCTCAGGGCTTGGCCGGGCCTGGCTTGCTTGATGACGGCCGGGGAAAGCTGGGCGGCATTTGCAATCTCGATAGCGCCTACTTTGGTAATGCGGTCTCCGACCTGCAAACGACCCGCCGCCGCCGCATCCGCGGTGAGGGAACCAACGATGGCAGATCTGGTGGTCGAAGCGCTGGACATGCCGATAGCCTGGAATATCTTCGTCTGATCGAAATCAGCGGGTAACCGGCTGAGCTTCAAAATGCCATTACGTTGTTTGCCGCCGGAATCCCGAAGCACGATGGCGACATCGCGGCCATCGATTGCGGCAAGCATTAAAGGCGGCACCATTTGGGTCAGCGTCGGTGTTTCGATACCATCGACGGAAACCAGCAGGTCGCCTTCCTGTATGCCTGCTTCTGCCGCAATGCCGGTTGCTCCGCCCATCAATGGCAGGTAATCGGGTTTGCCGATCACAAACATCCCCCAGTAAAAAACCAGGCAGAGCAGTAAATTCGCAAGCGGCCCCGCAGCGATGATGGCAATGCGCTTGCCAACGGACTGCTGATTGAAGGCCTGGCTGCGTTCTGCGGGAGTTACCAAGTCGTCGCGCTCGTCGAGCATCTTGACGTAACCGCCCAGCGGGATAAGCGCGAGCCGGAATTCGGTGCCGTGTTTATCGGTGCGCGACCAGAGACTGCGGCCAAACCCGACGGAGAATCTCAGAACCTTTACGCCACACCAGCGGGCGACGATGTAGTGACCGAATTCGTGGAAGGTGACCAATACACCGATCGTGACGATGAGCCACCAAAACGATCCGACGAATTCGTTCATAGCTTCACCATCTTGTTCACGAACTCCTGGGCCTTCATGCGGGCTTGATTATCAACGGCCATTAGGACATCGAGATCGCGAACAGGTTCCGCAGAAAATGAAGAAAGTGTGGCTTCTATGACATTGGCGATATCGAGAAAGCTTAATTTTTCGTTGAGAAAGGCTTCTACCGCAATTTCATTGGCCGCATTCAGTATGGTGGGGGCCGTACCGCCAAGCTTGAGCGCATGAAAAGCCAACGCAAGGCATGGAAAGACTTCGGTGTCGGCTTTTTCAAAATCGAATCGCGACAAGGCGATCAAATCCAGCGGCACGACGCCTGAATCCACCCGCTCGGGCCATGCAAGACCGTAAGCAATTGCGGTGCGCATGTCGGGATTGCCCAATTGCGCCAATACCGAACCGTCGACGTAATCCACCAGCGAATGAATGATGCTTTGCGGATGCACGACCACTTCGATTTTTTCGGCATCGATATTGAACAGATGGTGCGCTTCGATGACTTCCAGTCCCTTGTTCATCAGCGTGGCCGAGTCGACCGAAATTTTCCTGCCCATCACCCAGTTCGGATGCGCACAGGCTTGTTGCGGTGTGATCGAAGCGAG
>CAZPCE010000421.1:0-2421 GCA_964584915.1 uncultured Arenimonas sp.
GAAGGCGCGATATCGCTCGCTATTCTTTGCACGTTCGCGTTCGTAAACGGTGCGCTGCAAGACTTCGCGAATCGATATCGCACCGACCGACAATGGCACTGATAATCGGGAGCAAGCCTGCGGTGCGGTATTGGGGCTGCTCATTTGGTAGTGATACGACAAGCCACGCTCGGCGAAAAAACTGTCGAGATATTTCAGTGCCAATTTTCTGCCACCACGCTGGCGATTCGGGCAAGCATCTTCCTGGATGGCCAGCTCTTGCGCAGTCGGGATGTGCTCACTCGCGATGTTTTGAACAGCCTCGATCATTACCGGCATCGCTTGCACCGGCTGGTTCATATGCGCTTCCCAATGCTTTACCCAACCGCCGCGCTGTTTAAGCCTGCGCACTACTCCGAATTGCGGAACTTCCGTCCATTCGATGCCATTGGCTTTCGCCCAATGACCCACCCGCTTATCGCGTTCAAAGGTAAAAGCATTGCCGGTTTCTTCATGCGACCATAGGGCTTGTATCGAATGTTCGCGCCGCAGATTTTCCAGCACGTCGACGACATCGCCCTTGCGAATGATCAAGGGCAAACCGAGTTGATGCAAAGCATCGCGCAATTCAAGCAAGGACTCCCGCACGACTTCCCAATGGCGCCCGCTGGCATCGGCTCCTTTCCAGTACTCCGGCTCGACGATATACAGCGGTAACACCCGACCCCGCAGTGCCGCTTCACGCAGCGGCACATGGTCATGGATGCGCAGATCGCGTTTGAACCAGACGATTTGGGGCTTGGACATGCGTCGAATAATCCAATATGCCGGGTGGCGTGTTCGTGAATTTTTGATCGAATCAAGCTTGCCGTATCAGTAAGCGCGGCCTTTCGCGACAAATACTTTCGGCACTGTTTCGCAATCTTTCACTTGCGTATAAAGACCAGCATCAAGATGGCACTTCAGAAGCCGGTATTTGCGAAAAGGAAAATCATGGCGCGCGCGGTAATCGAGATGACAGGCGTCAGCAAAGCCTATGACCATCGAAACGTTCTGGATCAACTGAACCTCACGGTACCCGAACACAGTCTGTTTGCTTTTCTCGGCAACAACGGGCATGGAAAGTCAACCACGATCAGATTGATTACCGGCTTGCTGAAAGCGGACCGAGGCGATATCCGCGTACTGGGCTTCGACATAAAAAAGCAGCGGCATGAAGTATTGAAAAGAATCGGCTGCCTGATCGATTACCCCAGCCTGTATCCCAATCTTTTTGCGGCCGAATTTCTTTCCATCGGCTGTACGATCAAAGGACTGCCGAAGCAGGAAATAGACCGAGTGCTCGAGCTCGTCAGCCTGCGTGACACCGGCAAAACATTGATCGCGCATTATTCGCTGGGCATGAAGCAGCGCTTGGCGCTCGCACATGCCCTGCTTGGCAAACCGGAATTGTTGATTCTTGACGAGCCCACCAACGGCCTTGACCCGGAAGGCATAAACGATATCCGTCGCCTGCTGATGCACCTGCCCGCATCGGCAAACTGCAGCATCTTTTTTTCCAGCCACCAGCTCGACGAAGTCGAAAAAACCGCGAGCCATCTTGCGCTGCTGCGAGATGGGCGCATCCGGTTTCAGGCCGCCATCGGCGATCTGGCATCGCAGCTTGAGGGGTTTTTGTGCCTGGATGTTGGCGATGCGAACCAGGCATATTCACTGTTAGCGAGCCTTGGACATCACCCCGAAATCACCGGCGCCAACACACTACGTCTGGCAGGCATTTCACGCCAACATGCGGGGCTGATTCATGCAAGCATCATAAACGCCGGCCTGGACTTGTTTGAATCGACCTATCAAAAACCCTCACTGGAACAGTGGTTCCTGCAATCCACCGACATCACGACGAATGACCATGCTAAGTAAATTATTCCGGGTCGAATTGCTTAAAATTCGCCGTTCGCTTGCCTTGCTCATGGTGTTGGTTTGCCCACTCATGGTTGTCGTGCTGGTATTCGGCGTCGGTCTCAAACAAACGAGCATGGCCGACTTCCATGAAAAAACCTGGTTTGCGGTATGGCAAACCTGTACTGCGCTTTGGTGCTATTTCATGTTGCCTTTCTATATTGCATTGATCACCGGCCTGTTGAACGGCAATGAACACAAGAACCAAACCTGGCGCCTGATGCTGGCATTGCCGATTTCGTTGCGACAGCTGTATATCGTAAAAGCACTGATGGCCTGGGCTTTTGTCGTTGCAGCCAATCTGTTGTTGGCGATTTATATTTTTCTTGTCGCCGCGGTGCTGGGACTATTAGGTTATCCGATGCTAGGCGCCTTTGAATATCCAATTTGGCATGCCGTCCTTGCTATTTCACTTGCCTGTTTTCCGATACTCATCATTCAACATGCCATCAGCTGGCGCTTCTCGAATATCGTGTTTCCGCT
>CAZPCE010000422.1:0-513 GCA_964584915.1 uncultured Arenimonas sp.
AAGCCCATGCGATGCAACAAGGCGCGCTTTCGTAAACCTGAAGTATTGAATTCAAGGCTGTGTCAAAGACCTTTAGCTCTGCCCCGACACTTATGGATTCTCAATTGCCCGGTGTAATATCGGCCAATGAACAATGTAAAAAATCTTTTTCACAAGATCAGCTACGCACAGTATCCGCTGATGCTGATTGCCCTGATTTATACCATCGTGCCTTATTTCCGGGGGTTCGATCTCTTCTGGACATCGTTAAACCAGGCGCTGATATTTGCCGGTTTGGCGATCAGTTTTTCAACCCTGCAGGACACCTCGAAAACCCAGAACACGGTTTCAAGGAAAATTTGGGAAAGTCCCGTAAAAGGGCGGCGCGCCCTGATGTTCATTGCTGTTTCCGCATTACTCATGCTTGGGGTAGGCCTGTATGGATTCCTGGTTGCCAAAGACGGCATCGTGAAAGAAGTGGCGTTCGGGATGCTGATGCTGGGAATCGGCTACATCGGCTTGCTGAAAAGCGCG
>CAZPCE010000422.1:523-905 GCA_964584915.1 uncultured Arenimonas sp.
CCTGTAGCGCTAACCATTGATTGATTTTCACGCTGATGCAGGAGTAAATTCCGGCATGACCTGATTGGATTCAATTATTACGCGACCAAGGGAGAGTATTCATGAACTCAACTACACCTGAATCACCCGGAATTTTCCGCCGCATTCTCCAATCGCCACCAGCACGGATAATTGTGCTCGGATTCCTTCTGGTTTATCTGATGGCCATGAACGGCGACAGCATGACGAGTTATGGCAGCGAACCCATAAAAGCACTGGCGCATATCGTAGCCATCGCCATCGCCGGTTTTGCGGTGTATGTCGGCTACGCCCGTTTCATCGAGCAACGCGATGCCTCCGAACTGGCATTGCCGGGCATGGGACGTGAACTCGGCATCGGCAT
>CAZPCE010000422.1:915-2381 GCA_964584915.1 uncultured Arenimonas sp.
GTGGAGGACATCAAGGCGCTGCGCGACGAGGGCGTCTCCGGCGTCGTCATCGGCATGCTGATCGGTTTCGGGCTGTATGCCACCACTGTTCTTATTCTGATTGTGATGGGCATCTATCGCGTTGAAGGCATCAACCCCTTGACCTTCCTGTTGCCGGCCTTGGCCATGGCGGTCAGTTCAGGCGTGTTCGAGGAACTGCTGTTCCGCGGCGTTCTCTTCAGTTCAATCGAGCGCATGTTTGGCAGCTGGACAGCCTTGGTAGTGTCTTCGCTGGTGTTCGGTCTGATGCATCTGCTGAATCCGCAGGGTACGCTGGAAGGCGCGTTGTTCATCGCGGTCGAGGCCGGCGTCCTGCTGGCAGGCGCCTACATGCTGACGGGTCGTTTGTGGATGAGCATGGGATTCCATTTCGCCTGGAATTACACGCAAGAGGCCATCTTCTCCGGCATCGTGTCAGGCACTGACGCCGCTCCAGGTCTCATCAAGGCCAGCATCGATGGCCCGGAATTGCTGACCGGTGGTAGTTTTGGGCTGGAATCTTCGGTGCTGGCTCTGGCGCTTTGTACGACAACAGGGATCTTTCTCGTGATCAAGGCGATGAAGCGTGGAAATATCGTGCCGCCGTTCTGGAAGCGCAGGGGCTAAGCAGCGAAGTGCATGGAAGCGAAAAACTCGCTTCCAGTGAGAACTCCACCGAGCTTGTGAAGCGTCTGGTGATGCTATTGCTTATTACTATTTTTCTGCCTGTCGACATCGTCGATTCTGCAGCGGAATTTGCGCCCGCTCAGGGGGTGAAAACGATAGGACATATCTTTGATTTCAACCGTCAATAGTGGTTTCCAGACAAGTCCAGATGATTGAACGGAGGCAATGCCGATCAGATTTTTTTGATCTTGATCGTAAAGCATCAAGACACCGTTCGACGCCCTTGCAACGGTCGCTTTGGGGATATTTGGGAATCCTTTGCAAGAGACTGCTTTCGACGAATTCGCCGGTATCGACAAAGCGTCCAGAATTCTTAGTCGGTCGGAATATGCCTGCTGCAAGCAAGCGCGATGATTGTTTTCAAATGCACACAGACTCCGGCGTTTGAACCATTGGCCGTTGCTTTCCAGAAAATCAGTAGACGCGGGAACTGCGAGCATTGCCAATTTGTTTGCCAAGTCGGAATCCAGCTGACGCAACGAAGAATCCTTGCACACAAACAGATCGGAGGCATAAACAGGCGTACTGCAATTGGCGGCGAATTGCTCAACGGGTGGCGGAACCGTGGGAGGTGCAGCCAGCTGCGTGGCGATGGCAAACACGGCGATTATCATCGTGACTCCTCATGGCAGATGGTTCTTAAGGGATACCTGGAAGACGCTTGATGATGTCAGAGAGTACAGTGGTCGCATCGAGTCAGAAAATTATTTGCCTGCTGATGCTCCTGCTTTGATCAACGAAAACCCCGCCGAAGCGGTGTT
>CAZPCE010000423.1:0-2355 GCA_964584915.1 uncultured Arenimonas sp.
GATGCCGATAGCGAGTATCAGGATCATCAGCGTGGTCAGAATCGGGTTGCGCTTCAAGCTGCGCCAGCCGAGAACAAAGTAGTAATTCCACATGGCGATGCTCCTTAGGCGATTTCGGCCGCATGCTTCAATGCATGCCGTGTTTCCTGCGTGAGATCGGTCACGGTGCCGTCCATGATGTGCACGTTGCGCTGCGCGCGCGCCGCCAGTTCCGGATCATGCGTGACCATCAGGATCGTTGTGCCCTGCGAGTTGATGTCTTCCAGCAGTTCCATCACGCCGCGCGCCATTTGCGAATCCAGGTTGCCGGTCGGTTCATCGGCGAGCAGCACCTTCGGCGAGCCGGCCAATGCGCGGGCAATCGCGACGCGCTGTTGCTGGCCGCCGGACAATTCCGCTGGATAGTGTTTCAGTCGTGACGACAAACCGACGCGGCTCAAGGCTTCTTCGATGCGGCGTTTGCGTTCGGCCGCATTGAAGCCGCGATAACGCAGCGGTACGTCGACGTTGTCAAACAGGTTCAAATCGGGAATCAGATTGAAGCCCTGGAATATGAAACCGAGTTTTTCATTGCGCAGTCGCGAGCGCGCATTGTCGTCGAGACCCTTGACCGAAACGCCGTCAAGCCAGAATTCGCCACCGGTGAATTCTTCCAGTAGACCGGCGATATTCAGGAACGTCGTCTTGCCCGAACCCGACGGTCCGGTCACGGCGACGAACTCGCCTTCCTTCACGGAAATATCGAAGCCGCGCAAGGCGTGGGTTTCGATCAAATGGGTGCGATAGACTTTACTGAGTTGCTGCATCTTGATCATGACGGTTCCTTTTTTGTTAGATCAATAAATCAATTGATTTGTACGCGTTCGGTGTTTTGAAAATTATCGGCGCCGGAGATCACCACCTTGTCGCCGACTTTCAGGCCGGAAAGTATTTCGACGGCATTGATGCTGATGGCGCCCATTTCGATCGGCGTCTTCACGGCGATGCCGTCTTTGGCGACGTAGACGAACCGGCCGCCGCCCTGTTCGACGAAGGGTCCGCGCGGGACGAGCACCACGTTCGGTTTTTCCTCGATCAGGATGCGGGCGTTCAAGCGCTGGTTCTGGCGCAGGCCTTTCGGTTGTTCGCCTTCGAAACGCACGCGCACGAGTACCTGGTTGCGAACGACTTCCGGCGAAATCGCGGAAAGTTTTCCCTTGGCCAAAACGGTTCCGAGGGTAATTTCGGTACTCATGCCCAGGCCGATGTCGTCGGCATAGGTTTCGGGTACTTCAAGTTCGACTTCGAGTTGCGACAAATCGACCACCGTCATCAATGCGGTATTGGCGGCAACGACGGCGCGATCGGTCACCGACAAGGTGCCGATGACGCCATCGACCGGTGCCACGACTTTCAGTTCGTTCACGCGGCGCTGGATATCGGCCACCTGCAAGCGCTGGCGCACCAACTGGCTTTGTTTGGTCTGCAATTCCAGACTTGCATCCTGGATGTCGAGACTTGATGCCTGCGTCGCCTGCTTGCTGCGAATTTCGGCGGTTTTCAATGCGTCTTTTGCACGCAGATAATCGACTTCGGCAATGGCTCCCGCTTTGAAGCCTTTCTCGGTGCGCTGCAAAATGCGTTCGGCACTGATGCGGTTGACGTCGGCTTCATCGGAATCGCGGCGTGCGATCAGGTTTTGTTTTTGCGCGAGAATTTTCTGGCGGGCGACTTCGGCTTCCAGCTGGTCAAGGCTGGATTGTTCGCGCGCCAATTGATTGCTCAATTCCGGGGAATCGAGAATGGCGAGAACATCGCCTTTCTTCACGCTGTCGCCGGCGCGGATTTTCAGCGTGACCGTACTCATGGCCGGCGCATACAGGGTCGGGCTGACGGCGGCCACGATGCGTCCGTTGACGGCAGCATCTCGGATCAGGGTTCCCCGGGTGACTTCGCCAATGCGGATACGTTCGGCGCTGACCGAGCGGTCGCTGGAGAAGAACGCCGACAGCCACCAAAGCAGCACCAGCAAGGCGATGACGCCGGCGGCGATCAGCAGCATGCGTTTATGTTTCGAACCCGTCGGGCTCGACATCACTTGGTCTTGGGCGGAAGTGTCACGAATCATGGGCGCGCGCTTTTCATGGAGATATAGCCCTACAGCAAGCTCCGTGCCAGCCGTAACATATTGAATTTAAATAATTAAATTTTTGAAAAAGAGGTGTCCGGACTGTCCGGTGCGTCCGGATGTTCGGTCCGCGTCGCCCGCAAGCGGCCTCCTGCGCAGGAGGCCGCTTGCGGGCGACGAATCACTGGCGCTACCGCGCGACAAAATGAACCTGACCCCGTTTTCACATTCAAGCTAAAATATCGCCT
>CAZPCE010000424.1:0-1778 GCA_964584915.1 uncultured Arenimonas sp.
CGGTCACGCTGAGTTCCGATTACCGGATCGACATTGACCATAGGTGCCGAAGCAACTTGGACGGCTTCGGCGGGTATTGCAGACGCAACAACCGGCGTTGGCATTGTCTGGCCGCTATCTGGAGCAAACGAAGCGGCGGCGACGCTAAATTCCGCATTTGCCTCGACTTCGGCAGTAAGGCTGGACATTGCTTCTTCACTGCCTGGCTTGGCAGAAGGAATTGGTGTGAAAGCCAAATCCGGCATTGGAGTGACAGTCGAAGAAAACGCTTCAGAAGTAGTGCCGGATGTTGTGCAGCCTGCGCCAAAAAGGGCGGAAAGGACAACAATTACGGCAGGCAATTGGCGCATACGGGCTTTTTCCAGATCTGTCGATGAGCGGGTCTTAGCGAAATGCCCTGCAAAATCAACCTCTGGCTGGTCAAGATTGATGTTCACCTATTGCATCACGTGAAAATCAGCTTGGCCGCAAGTGCAAAACAAACCGTTACCAACAGCGGCTTGATGATGCGTGACCCATTCCTCATGGCGAAATGAGCTCCAGTTCGAGCGCCGGCAAATTGTGCCACGCCCATGATCAGGCCGATCTTCCAGTCAATTGCACCTGACAGCGCAAAGATGAAGAAGGCACCGATATTTGATGCAAAATTCAAAAGCTTGGTGTGTGCCGTTGCTTTCAAAAGCCCATATCCGGCCAACATTACAAAACCGAGCATGAAGAACGAACCTGTGCCGGGCCCGAAGATGCCGTCGTAGAAGCCGATAGCTGGCACAACGGTCGCGGCAAACAGAACCGGTGTCATGCGCTGGACACGGTCTTCATCCGAAATGTTGGGTTTGAACAGGAAGTAGAGTGCGATCGCGATCATCAGAACGGGCAGGAAGGCGCGCAGCCATTCACTGGAAACGAGCGTTGCAACATAGGCGCCAAGTGCTGACCCTGCAGCGGACAAAATTGCGGAGCCCGATTGGCTCTTTAGGTCGACGTGGCCCTTGGATGCATAGGCCCAGGTCGCGCTGCCGGAACCAAACAGGGATTGCAGCTTGTTGGTGCCAAGCGCAGTGACCGGCGGCAATCCCGCGAGAATGAGGGCAGGAACGGTGATCAACCCGCCGCCGCCCGCAATGGAATCGATAAAGCCTGCGCCATAGGCGGCAATTGCGAGCAGGATGAGTATTGTTTCAGCTGAAAATTCCATGGCCTTTCCTGCCTAGTCACTGGCAATTGCGATGGCAAGCGTGGTGCGTCGCTTTCGGCATGGCAAAGGGCGTGTTCCGGTTTGACCTTGGGGCGGCGCGCCTCTAGGAAGAGGCAACGACGGCGCCTTGACCACAAGGCTCTGATGATCCTGCGGCGGCTGACCCATGTCGGGAGCTTGAAGCAGGGCTGTCATGCTTTCCGGCATGTTCCGGTATGGCGCCTCCACAGGTTGAAAACGAGGCGCACCATGTTCAAACGATACGGATTGATGATCTGTGGCCACGGCAGCCGCAACCAGAATGCGGTGCGTGAATTTGCTGTTTTGTCGGAGCGGATGAAGGAGCGGTTTCCGCACTGGATGGTCGACTACGGCTATTTGGAATTTGCAAATCCAGTGATTACCCACGGTCTGGACGCGTTGAAAGCCAAGGGCGTCAACCACATTCTGGCTGTACCCGGCATGCTGTTTGCCGCAGGCCACGCCAAGAATGACATTCCGTCTGTTCTCAATACGTGGGCCGCGCAGAATCCCGGTGTGAAGCTCGATTACGGTCGCGAACTGGGCATTGATCTCCAAA
>CAZPCE010000424.1:1911-2351 GCA_964584915.1 uncultured Arenimonas sp.
TCTCGAAAGTCATGCGCATGCTTTGGGAAGGCCTTGGCTTCGGCTGGGGGGAGACGGCCTATTCCGGAGTGACTTTCCCGCTGGTTGAACCGGCGCTGGAACATGTCTCCAAGCTTGGTTTCAAACGTATCGTCGTGTTTCCATACTGCCTTTTCACCGGTGTTCTAGTGAAGCGGATCTATTCGCAGACGGATGAAGTTGCGGCGCGCCATCCGGGCATTGAATATATCAAGGCTGACTATCTCAATGACCATCCGCTGGTGATCGACGCGATGGCGGAACGGGTCAACGAGATCCTCGAAGGCGCCAACAACATGAACTGCCAGATGTGCAAGTACCGCGAACAGGTGCTTGGCTTTGAGGCTGATGTCGGACGCGCGCAAGAAAGCCATCACCATCATGTCGAGGGAATCGGTGGCGGGCTGGAGAATTGCCCCTGC
>CAZPCE010000425.1:0-2347 GCA_964584915.1 uncultured Arenimonas sp.
CATTCAAGCGAGTTATCATCCGGCGCGTCGGTCCCTTATCTTGGTTGTTAGGCCCTGAATCAAAAAAGCTCCCCGTAACGACCTTGTTCGCAGTCTTTAAACAGCGGTATTCTGCTAGCACCTTTTTTAGCTGTCGTTCTGCCCCATTGTCGGGGCGATTACCAACTTAGGAGAAGGTTATGACTCAGTATCTAATCGAACGCGAGATCGCTGGCGCTGGAGACATGTCCGCAGAGGCACTCCGTGATGCATCCAAACATTCCAACTCTGTACTTGCAGAGATGAGCCCAGACATTCAATGGGTTCACAGCTACGTTGCCGGCGACAAAATCTATTGCGTGTACAACGCACCGAGTGAACAACTTATTCGCGAGCATGCAGAGAAGTCTGGCTTTCCCGCAAATAAAATCACCCCTGTAAGCGCGATTATCAATCCATCTACCGCCAATGGGTAGTAAGGCCTAACTACGCAATCAAGGGGACCTCCGTGGAAACATTAGATTCAAGCGAGTTATCATCCGGCGCGTCGGTCCCTTATTTTGGTTGTTAGGTGCCATTAAACATGTCATTAAAGTTTGAAGAGCTTCACGATGCTTCTTTAGTTGCCATAAACTTTGACTGGTTTGCAAGAACCTGTACCTTTTCGTTTCGAGGAGCACCAACCCTGCTCCAAGACTTTACATTAACGTTCAGCGGAGTAACTGAAGTTTCAATACCTTCTTCAGCACCCTGGGGAGCATCCGTGTCAGTGCTGGAAGCAAAGGACTGCGGTTCTGGTAGGTACGAGCTTGCCATGCAATCGGGCGACACCATTTCCGTAGTGGCGCCTAACTACGCAATCAAGGGGACCTCCGCATGACAGTGGCATTCAAACCATCAATATCCGGCGTTGCGTCGGTCCCTTATTTTGGTTGTTAGGCCCCTTTATGCGTGATGGCGAGATCGACTATTCTGGGTACGAGCTCCTCGAGCTTGAGGAAGCACTCGCTAAGATCAACAAGCAACAATATCCCAAGAACTATGCAAATCTTCACTTCGCATACGAACAACTGACGGCGTCTATTGCTGAAACCACTCTGCCAGAGACTTCCGCCACAATAGGTGTTACGACGCGTGCGTCCTACTGGGCGAGACTTTGTATTCGACCCGTTTGTGGTTTGTTAGGCGCGTTTTACTTTTGGAGTGCGTATCGCATCTTCGCTCAGCCTGACTCGTGTGTCTCTGAAAGAAGACTCATGGGATTCGTCATGAATGCCATCTGCGAGGAGTTTGGTCACGTAGTAACCGCAGGGATTCCATTTGCTCTAGGGCTCATTCTTGTGGCCGCAGCCGTAGTTCCAAGACGACGATCTGGGTCCTAACTACGCAATCAAGTTGACCTCCGCACGTACATTGCATTCAAATCATTATCCGGCGATGCTACGGCAACTTATTTTGGTTGTTAGACCTTATGTCAGCATGGCGAAAACAAGCTCTTGATATGTTTCCTGAATTCTCGGGTGAGATTTCGAGTGAAGATTTGATTGGCTTAAGCATGCTCTTGAGTGACAAATTGGTTCTTTCCTTGCAATCTGCTGACTACGTTTCTGCGAACAAAGTAGTCAAATACATCCTGTGGCTAAATGCACATTCCAAAAACGAAGAGATGCTAATGCACACTGCAATAGACACTCTACGAGATACCATTCAACGTAGTAAAATACGCTCCGAGTTTTGGAAGGCCGTCTCCGCCAATGAGTTCAAAGCACTGTCACCGCTATGTTCGGCCATTCTCAAGCGTGACGCAGATCAGGAGTTAGAACGTGAGCATCGCTTTACTATTCGCTAGGTCTAACTACGCAATCAAGGGGACCTCCGTGGAAATATTAGATTCATCCGAACCGTCATCCGGCGCGTCGGTCCCTTATCTTGGTTGTTAGGCACATGCGAAGGATTTCAATATTACTAATCGCTTTACTTTTATGCGGCTGCGCAACCTACATAAAGCAATCCTCAACGGTTAAGTCCTTCCAACGCACAGACAACTTTCACATCAATTGGTCACGCAAAGATGATCGGCCTTATGACAATAAGATGATTTACAATGATTTATGGTCATGTACTCGAAGCCTTCCCGAAGAACTACCGGTTATGGATTCAATCTACTTTTCGACCGAGCAATCTTTGGTTTTTGACTGCATGGAAAAATTGGGTTGGAAATGGTTAGCAATTAGAAAATCTCACTAAAATAGTATCGCTGCTGACATTTCTGTTTACTCCAAGCAATGTGCCTAACTACGCAATCAAGGGGACCTCCGTGCGAACATTAGATTCATCCGAGTTACCATCCGGTGCGTCGGTCCCTTAT
>CAZPCE010000426.1:0-2337 GCA_964584915.1 uncultured Arenimonas sp.
TTGCTTGGACTTGCCTCAGGCGCCCAGACACTGAAAATGAAATTCGGTCATCACGGCGCGAACCATCCGGTCATTGATCTGGATACTGGCCGCGTGATGATCACCAGTCAGAACCATGGCTTCGCGATTGACGAAAACACCATGCCTGCCAATGTTCGAGTCACCCATCGCTCGCTGTTCGACAATTCCAATCAGGGCATTGCCTTGACAGATGCACCGGCCTTCAGGTTCCAGGGCCATCCAGAAGCAAGCCCGGGCCCGCACGATGTCGCCGGTTTGTTTGATCAATTCGTTGCAATGATGGAAGCCCGCTAATGCCAAAACGTACCGACATAAAATCCATTCTCATCATCGGCGCAGGTCCGATCGTGATTGGCCAGGCTTGCGAGTTCGATTACTCCGGTGCGCAAGCATGCAAAGCGCTGCGCGACGAGGGCTATCGCATCATCCTGGTGAACTCCAATCCGGCGACGATCATGACCGATCCGGAAATGGCCGATGCCGTTTACATCGAGCCGATCAATCCCGATACCGTCGAGCGCATCATCGCGAAAGAAAGACCCGATGCCTTGTTGCCGACCATGGGTGGTCAAACTGCATTGAATTGCGCACTCGACATGGCCGATGCCGGCACGCTTGAAAAATACGGCGTCGAATTGATTGGCGCCTCGCGCGAAGCGATCCGCATGGCGGAAGACCGCGAACTGTTCCGCGTCGCCATGAAAGAAATCGGCCTGGAATGTCCGAAGGCCGAAGTTGCCCGAACATTGGAACAAGCGATCGAGATTCAAACTAAGGTCGGTTACCCGACGATTATTCGCCCAAGCTTTACGCTCGGCGGCAGCGGCGGCGGCATTGCCTATAACCGCGAAGAATTGATCGAAATCGTCAAGCGAGGCCTCGATCTTTCGCCGACGAGTGAAGTGTTGGTCGAAGAATCGGTGCTTGGCTGGAAAGAATTCGAAATGGAAGTGGTTCGTGATAAAGCGGACAACTGCATTATCGTGTGTTCGATTGAAAATCTGGATCCTATGGGCGTGCATACCGGTGACTCGATTACCGTCGCGCCGGCACAAACGCTCACAGATAAGGAATATCAGCGCCTGCGGGATGCTTCGATTGCCGTGCTGCGTAAAATCGGCGTGGATACCGGCGGTTCCAACGTGCAATTCGGTATCAATGCGCAAGATGGTCGCGTTGTCGTGATCGAAATGAATCCCCGTGTATCGCGTTCTTCGGCACTGGCATCGAAAGCGACCGGTTTCCCGATTGCAAAGATTGCGGCGAAATTGTCGGTCGGTTATACGCTCGATGAATTGCGCAACGATATTACCGGTGGTGCTACGCCGGCCTCGTTCGAACCGAGTATCGATTACGTCGTTACCAAGATTCCACGCTTTGCCTTTGAAAAATTCCCGAGCGCCGATGCGCGTCTGACCACGCAAATGAAATCGGTCGGCGAAGTAATGGCAATGGGACGCACGTTCCAGGAATCCTTGCAGAAAGCATTGCGCGGCCTGGAAATCGGCAAGGTCGGCCTCGACCCCACCGACGATGCCGAGCAGGGTGAAGAAGGCCTGGTTAAAATCCGCCGTGATTTGAAAGAACCAGGTCCGGAACGTTTATTCCAGGTCGCGGAAGCCTTCCGCGCCGGTATGAGCGTTGACGATGTGTTCAATCTGAGCTTTATCGATCCCTGGTTTCTTGACCAGATTGAAGATCTGGTCGCGATGGAAAAAGTCACCGCGAAAGCTGGTCTGCCAAGTCTCGATAAAAAACGCATGCGCGAACTCAAGCGCGCCGGATTTTCCGAAGCCCGTATTTCGCAATTGACCGGTACCGATGAGACCGCGATTCGTACGCTTCGCCGTGCGCTGGGCTTGCGTCCGGTTTACAAGCGCGTGGATAGTTGCGCTGCCGAATTCTCGACCAGTACCGCTTATATGTATTCGACTTATGAAGACGAATGCGAAGCCGCCCCGACCGACAAGAAAAAAATCATCGTATTGGGCGGCGGCCCGAACCGTATTGGCCAGGGTATCGAATTCGATTACTGCTGCGTGCATGCTTCCTTGGCATTGCGTGAAGACGGTTACGAAACCATCATGGTCAATTGCAATCCGGAAACCGTTTCGACCGATTACGATACTTCCGATCGCCTGTACTTCGAGCCGGTGACGCTGGAAGACGTGCTCGAAATCGTCGATCTGGAAAAACCGGTTGGCGTGATCGTGCAGTACGGTGGCCAAACGCCGTTGAAATTGTCGCGTGCGCTCGAAGCCAATGGTGTGCCGATTGTCGGCACTTCGCCGGATTCCATCGACTTGGCCGAAGACC
>CAZPCE010000427.1:0-2333 GCA_964584915.1 uncultured Arenimonas sp.
GTCTAATCTGCTTTATCTTAAAATCGCGATGAAAAGATATAATGGATCTTGAAGCCTGGTCAGCCTGTCTGCACGTGCTCGCCGACCCTACCCGGGTCAGATTGCTGGCGTTGCTGGAACATGAGGAACTCACGGTCGCTGAACTGGCCTCGATTACCCGTTTGGCGCAGCCACGTGTGTCCACGCATCTGGCTAAACTGAAAGACGCCGAACTTGTGCTTGACCGACGGGCGGGTGTCTCTGCTTATTATCGATTCAACGATGACCAGCTCGATCCGGGTGAAAAGCGTTTGTGGGAAACATTGCGCGATTCCACCGATGATCCTTTACTGCGGCAAGATGCCGAGCGCTTGCCTTTGGTATTGAGCTCGCGTGCCAATGACCAGAATTGGGCCGACTCGGTTGCCGGCGACATGGAACGGCACTATTCGCCTGGCCGCACCTGGGAAGCCTTGGCACGTTCAGCCCTGCCCTTGCTGGCACCGGGCGAGGTCCTGGATATCGCATCCGGCGATGGCGTACTCGCCGAATTATTGGCGCCGCATTCGAAAAAATACATCTGTCTCGACAGCAGCGCGAAAGTCGTCATGGCTGCCAGCGAGCGTTTGCGAAAACTGCCACATGTCGAAGTCATCGAAGGCGATATGCAGGCTTTGCCATTCGAAAACTCGCGTTTCGATTTGATTTTATTGATGCATGCGCTCACTTACGCCGACAAACCGGCGCTTGCCATTTCCGAGGCTGGGCGCGTGCTCAAGAAAAATGGCCGTTTATTACTAACCTGTCTGGCGAAACACGAACATCGCGCCGTGGTAACCCCTTATGGCCATGTCAATCTGGGTTTCACCGAAAAGGAGTTGCGCAAATTCGTCGACAAGGCCGGACTGGAAGTTCAGGCATTTGAAGCCGTGACGCGTGAAAAGCGCCCGCCGCATTTTGAAGTACTCACCCTCTTGGCGCGTAAAGCATGACGAACAAGCTTCCCTACAAGTTTCCCGATCGCGTCAAAAAACTTGAAAAGGCGCTACGCGAACGGATACTGATCATCGATGGCGCGATGGGCACCATGATCCAGCAGCATCATCTAGATGAGGCGGCGTACCGTGGCGAACGCTTTGCCCATGGCTATGACGGCATTCAATTCACCGACGGGCACCAACACGGTCACGATTGCGGCTGCAACAGCGACCTGAAAGGCAATAACGATCTGCTCACGCTGACCCAGCCAAAAATAATTCGCGACATTCATGCCGCCTATCTCGATGCCGGCGCGGATTTCGTCGAGACGAACACGTTCAACTCGACTCGCGTATCGCAAGCCGATTACAAACTCGAGCATCTGGTCACCGAACTGAATTACGAAGCCGCCAAACTGGCAAAACAGGTTTGCGAAGAATACGAAGCGGCGAATTCCGACAAGCCGCGCTTCGTGATCGGCATACTGGGCCCCACGAGTCGCACTGCGTCGCTCAGTCCGGACGTCAACGACCCCGGCTTCCGGAATATCAGTTTCGACGAGCTCGTCGACAATTACCGCGAATCCACTTTCGCGTTACTGGATGGCGGCAGCGACATCATCATGGTGGAAACCGTATTCGATACCTTGAATGCGAAAGCGGCGGCATTCGCGATTGAATCGGTTTTCGACGATCTTGAAGCGCGCTGGCCGGTCATGATTTCCGGCACGATTACCGATCAATCCGGCCGCACCTTGTCTGGACAAA
The DNA here is from genome assembly GCA_964584915.1 of uncultured Arenimonas sp. GTDB lineage: Bacteria > Pseudomonadota > Gammaproteobacteria > Xanthomonadales > Xanthomonadaceae > Arenimonas. The sequence goes on from CAZPCE010000427.1 coordinate 1,725, forward strand.
CTGCCGAAGCCTTCTGGTACTCGCTGCGTCATTGCAAGCCAATCTCTGTAGGTTTGAATTGCGCGCTAGGCGCCAAGGATTTGCGTGCACATATCGACATGTTGTCGCAAATCGCGGAAACCCATATTTCCTGCCATCCGAATGCCGGTCTGCCCAATGCGTTCGGCGGTTATGACGAGGGCCCGGAAGAAATGGCCGAGGTGTTGGCCGAATTTGCCGAAGCCGGCATGTTGAATATCGTCGGTGGTTGCTGCGGGACGACACCCGCTCATATCAAGGCCATCAGCGATGCTGTTGCCCGCATCAAGCCGCGCGAAATCGCAAAGCCCGAAGCGTATACGCGTCTATCTGGCCTGGAACCCTTCGTGATCACGCCGGAAACCAATTTCGTCAATGTCGGTGAGCGCACCAATGTCACCGGATCAGCACAATTCAAGAAGATGATCCTGGAAGGCCGATACGACGATGCATTGATCGTCGCACGACAACAAGTGGAAAACGGCGCGCAGGTCATCGACATCAACATGGACGAAGGCATGCTCGATGCCGAAGCCGCGATGAAACGCTTTCTGAATTTGATTGCCGCCGAGCCTGATATTTCGCGCGTGC
>CAZPCE010000428.1:0-2323 GCA_964584915.1 uncultured Arenimonas sp.
CGGCGTAAAGGGTTTCAGCAACCACAACCATTTTCCGAACGCGGTGTCTTCCAGCAACGAGTCCAGCCGATGGCGCAACAACACGCGTGCGATACGCAGGGCACGCAAAGTCGAACTCATGCGTTCGGCTCCTGCGTTTGTTTCAATTTCTCGAAACGCGCGAGCACGCGCTCGGCACGGTCACGTAAATCATCGACGTCTTCGTTGAATGCCGCCTGCTCCGCACTGCTGACAACATCGCGTGATTCTTCGGTCAAATAATCCACGCCGTCCTTGCCGAATTTTTTTGCGATGCCTGCGCCTTGCTTGAATGCTTCACGCAAGACTTTGGCGATCTGCGTTCCGATCACGACGCCGAATACTTCGACAAAGGGCTTGTCCCAGTCGGGATCGAAATTCTTGGCGAGGCTTTGCAGCTGACGCGCCAGTTCGGCATCGCCATTGATGCGCACTTTGCCAACCGGTGCCGCATTGCCGGAACGAAAAAAAGGCAACTGCGACAAGGCACCGGAAATCGTGCTGCGAATTCCCAGATCGGCTTCAGCATCCTGCACGGGACCGACCCTGAGTTGATTGCCGTCGACCGAAATTTCCAGTGCGATGGCGGGAGCTTCCAATGCCAGTTGAATGCGGCGCCGATCGAGTTTCGAAATCGCGGCCTGTGTGTCCGGATCCAAAGCCAGCACGCGATTCAATGCCTGTTCCAGTGCGCGGCCCGCAAGCGGCTTCAGGGAGTCAAAAAACGAGACGGAGGTATTCATGAGCCTATTGTATCGGGCTTGCGGGGATTATTCGCGCTTATCACCACGGGATTGCCACCATTTTTGCAGGCGTTTCAGGCCTTCTTCAGTCGTCACCTGCGGCACATAATCGAAATCACGCTTCGCCGCCGAGATGTCATACCAATGCGGCGTGGACAACTGCTCTGCCAGAAAACGCGTCATCGGCGGCTCGCCTTTCAACGGCAATAGGTGCCACATGGCTTCGAGAATTGCACCGACAGCATAGGCGACACCGTACGGAATGCTTCCGGTCACTTGCGGCGCATCGGCGGCCTTCAACAAGGCATTCACCGTTTCGTGCACCGGCCTGGGCTCTCCATTGGAAATGAAATAGGCCTTGCCGGCGCAGGCGGAACCGATATCGAGATGATCGAAGGCCTGCAGATGTGCGTAAGCGACGTTGTCGATGTAGGTCGTATCCATCTTGTTGACACCGCCGGCGATGAATTTCAGTCTCCCGGCTTTGGCACGTTCAACAAGACGCGGAAGCAATTGCGTGTCGCCGGGGCCCCATATCAATCTTGGCCGTAAAGACACGGTTGCCAGTGTCGAAGAATTCGCTGCAATCACGTTTTTTTCGGCGATGGTTTTTGTCGCCGGATATGGCGCCTTGAAATTCTCGCCGTAGGCCGTGTTGATTTCGTTGCCGCCTTCGACCGGTGTACGACCGGCATGGGTCACGCTGGGCGTCGAGGTGTAAACGAGTTTTCTAATGCCGTGCTCGCGACAGGCCGCCAGCACATTGTCGGTACCGGTGACGTTGGCATCGTAATAACTCTGATAGCTGCCCCAGGCACCAGCCTTGGCGGCGTTATGAAAAATCGCATCCTGGTTTTTGCATGCACCGATCACCGCCTGACGGTCGGCAAGATCGCCAAGGATTTGCCGCACGCCCATGTCTTCCAGAGCCGGATAAAACGTGCGCTGGAAACTGGTGACTTCATAGCCGCGTTTTTTCAAGGCAGCGCAAAGTGCCTGTCCCAGAAAACCGCCGCCGCCGGTAACGAGAATTTTCATCATGGTCGTTTTTGCAACTCCTTCGCCGCCCATACCGCCAATTTTTCGCGTCCGATTTTCGCGTTGTGGCGAATATCCACCGGAAAGCCGGGATGAAACAGGAAATGATGAACGTTGCCGGTGTGCACGAATGCATTGCCGATTTTTTCAAGTTCGTTTTGGATCGTCGCTTGTTCCTGTCGCGTGGTTTTTTCATGCAGCTCAATGCACAAAACGGGCGTTTGTTCGCCAAATTTTCCCACACCCACCAATGCCGTGCGTTTTACTTTGGGATGCGTATTGAAAACCGGTTCGACCTGTTCGGTAAACAAGGGGCCTTTTACGGTTTCGACGCGATGCGATTTGCGGCCGCAAAACCATAAACGGCCTTGTTCGTCGAGCCAGCCCAGATCGCCCATGCGATGGATAACTCGTTCGGTTCCGTTGGACATTTTTTCACGAATCTTTGCCAGCGCAGTGGCTTCCGGTCTCGCGAAATATTCATCGGTGGCGGTGGGACCGGCGACGGTAATTTCTCCGACGCG
>CAZPCE010000429.1:0-2322 GCA_964584915.1 uncultured Arenimonas sp.
GAATCATTAATGTCAAATTGGGTAACTTGAAAGTGGGTGCCTGGCGTAATTTGACGGACAAGGAATTAGCCGGCTTGTTGCCGAATTTCAAGGATTGGTGAGGTTTTCATGTCGTTACTACGTATCGTTTTTCCAGCAGTTCTGTTATTGGCTTCAGCAGATTGTTTTTCCGCCGCAAAAGCACCGAGTTCAAACAATGTCCCTGCCAATGCCGTCGAGTCTGCATCGGGATTCCATTATCTTGTGTTGCAGCCGGCAAAATCCGGTGCTGTTTCCATCAAGCCGGATTTCTTCGAATATAAAGTGACGGTCTGGAGCAAAAGCGAAGCGGGAAAATTTGTCCCGAAAGATAGCGGCATAATCCGCGCAAATTTCAAGACGGTCATCCGGTCTGCTCCGGCATTGGCGCGGGCTGCATTGCTCAGTCCCGTCAACGAGACGAGGCGTTGGTGGTTTGGTGTGTCCGATAATCCCGAGCAAACGCAAATCATCGACTTGACCGTGCTGGGCAATGTGGATCCGACACCTGCGCCCTCCGATGTCGCATCCATCCCCGCAAATGCGAGCAAGACATCCAGTGGACTGGCGTATCGCGTGATCAAGAAGGGTAGCGGCACCGGCCATCCAACCCTGCAAAGCATCATCACGATTGATTACAGCGGCTGGACGCCGGATGGCAAGTTATTCGACAGCTCGATCACGCGTGGCGAGAAGGCAGTATTCCCGTTGAACGGACTTATTTCCGGCTGGAAGGAAGGTCTGACTCTTATGAGTCCGGGCGACACATACCGTTTCTGGATTCCGGGCCATCTGGCCTACGACAGTATTCCCAATGCGAACGGCCCGAAAGGCATGCTGGTTTTCGACGTGACTTTGTATAGCTTCGAACTTTGAATCCAGGCTGCAAGTTTGACGAGGTAATGCCGGTTTGATGACGAATAGTGAAAAAATCGAAGATCTCAGGCAACGCATTCCATCATTCAAATGCATCGTCGGTTGCCATGATTGTTGTGGGCCGGTCACGGCTTCGTCTGAAGAAGTCGCCCGCTTGCCGGTAAAGACCGATGCGGAGCACGATGCGGCATTGGCGGATTACAACTGCGTTTATTTGGGCAAGCATGGTTGCGAGGTTTATGGCGAACGTCCGCTCATTTGCCGCCTGTTCGGAACAACCCCGCAATTGGCGTGCCCAAACGGCAAACGCCCGGTTTACATGATTGATACAAGTACCGAGCGGGAAATACACGAGTTTCTGGCCACTACGCGACAGGTTTTACTCTAACGACGAAGTTTGATTTGCTTCAGCCATTCGCAGGCCGACTGTCCGGCCAGACGGCCGCTGGCCATGCTGGCTGTCAGCAAGTAACCCCCGGTAGGGGCTTCCCAATCCAGCATTTCGCCTGCAAAAAATACGCCGGGTTTTTTCGTTGCCATCAATTGTTCGTTCAATGCTTGCCGCTTTACGCCACCGGCAGTGCTGATGGCTTCATCTATCGGTCGCGTATTGGTCAACGTAATTGGGCAGGATTTAATCGCCCGGATTACTTTCTCGATATCCTGCCATTCTTGTTTATGTAGTGTTTCGTAGAGCAAGCCGATTTTTACGCCTTCCAGACCGGTGTGCCGGCGCAGGTGATCGGTCATGGAGCGTTTGCCGCGTGGTGTATTCAAATCTTTTCGCAAACGTTCGCTGCTGCGACCGGGGCAGAGATCGCAGATAAGTTCGGTGGCACCGCTTTTTTCGATGCCGTTGCGTAAATCGGCAGAGATGGCATAAATCACGCTGCCTTCAATGCCCGTTTCGGTTACGACGAATTCGCCCTGGAGATTTTTTCGCCGGTCATTGGTATCGAAGTTGGAAACAACAACGGGTTTTGAATTGTGATTTAAATTATTAAACGTACTCTTACGCGTATCTTCGTCAAAAGTGTTGATCCAGAAATCCAGAATATGATTGGTCAGAAGACTCTCATAAATAGGAAGTTTATCCAGTTTCTGCTCTTTTTTGTTAAAGGTCATCAGTCCGAAGCTGAGTTCCGGAACATCAAAATAGGATTTGAAAATTTCCGTCAGATTTTCGTTGGGATTCATATTTTCCGGATCAATTTCAATCATGCTTGATTTCAGATCGGAAAGGGCTACTTCAGAAGTACAGTCTACCAGTGAAATAATGGTAAATCCTTTCAATATCCAGGATTGGGAAGGGAAATACTTCTTCCAAAGTTTAAAGTCATCAAGATTTTCCAGCAGCATATCCAGAACATCATCCGATGGAATCTTGGCATCTTCTGTAGGCGTAATTTCCGTAAAATCTGAATTGAC
>CAZPCE010000430.1:0-2312 GCA_964584915.1 uncultured Arenimonas sp.
GCTTTGATCTTCGAAAAATTATCGCTGCCGCCGCCCTCGATCATGTAGCAGGCAAGTGTCCAGGGACTGCCGGAAAATCCGATCAACGGAACACTGCCGTTCAATTCCTTGCGGATCAAACTGACGGCGTCCATCACATAGCGCAATTCTTTCGCCATGTCCGGTACGAACAGTTTTTCGATATCGGCATGGCTGCGGACAGGACGGGCAAAGCGCGGACCTTCGCCTTCGGCAAACGTGAGGCCAAGACCCATCGCATCGGGAATGGTCAGAATATCCGAGAACAAAATCGCGGCGTCGAGCTCGTAACGGCGCAAGGGTTGCAGCGTGACTTCGCAGGCGAGTTCCGGATTGGTCGCCAGACCCATGAAGCTGCCGGCTTGCGCGCGCGTCGCTCGATATTCCGGTAAGTAACGGCCGGCTTGCCGCATCAGCCATACCGGTGTCGCATCTACGGGTTCGCGGCGCAGGGCGCGCAGGAATCGGTCGTTTTTCAAAGTCATTCTATTTTCTCGATGGGATCAAGGTGCGTCGGCACCCTGCACAAACATGATCTGGAATCCGCGTTTGACCTGCGCGTCGCGCGCTTTTTCAAAGGCGGAAATGGCAAGCTCATGCTGCAGAAATTGTTCACGTTTCAATTGGCTGCGACCGCCGGTCTGCCCGCTTTCTTTCACAAGGCACCAGCCACCCAGCAAGTCCTGTTCCAGAATCAACTGGACGAACTTGGGGGACTCACCGGCATTGGGCTTTTGCTGAAGGAATAATCGCATGCCCTATTTTAACCGCTAAGCACACGTAAAATCGCTGTTTCAGGCACATCCGCCACCACATCGGCGCGACCAAGGCCGCGCCAGAGAATCAATCTGAGTGAACCGGACAGCGCTTTCTTGTCCAGTTTCATCCGCATCAGCAAGGCTTCGCTATCCAGTTCGGCGGGCAATGAAGTCGGCAAGCCTGCGCGTTTCAGCAGGTTGCTCAAGCGTTCGGCATCGGCGGCAGGCGCTCGTTTCAATTGTGCCGATAGCCGGGCAGCCAGGCACATACCGATCGCAACGGCTTCACCATGCAGGAAACCGCCATAGCCTTGTTCGGTTTCGATCGCATGCGCAAACGTGTGGCCCAGATTGAGCAACATGCGCTCGCCTTGCTCGGTTTCGTCGCGGGATACCACGCCGGCCTTGTGGCGGCAGCTGCGCGAAATTGCTTCTGTCAATGCGGTCTCGTCGAGCGCCAGCAATTCCTCGATGTGTTTTTCCAGCCAAGAGAAAAAACCGACATCAAACGCGGCGCCGTATTTGATCACTTCGGCCAGACCGGCTTTCAATTCTCGCTCGGGCAATGTTTTCAGGGTCGTCAAATCCGCGAGTACCGCAACGGGTTGATGAAAAGCGCCGACCAGGTTTTTTCCGCTTTCAAGATCGACCGCGGTTTTTCCGCCGACCGAGGAGTCGACCATCGCAAGCAAAGTGGTCGGAATTTGTATGAAACGCACGCCGCGCATCCAGCAGGCCGCCGCAAAACCGGTCAGGTCACCGACCACGCCGCCACCGAGTGCGATCAGCGTGACATCGCGGCTCGCTTTCATTTCCGCGAGCACATGCATGACTTCGGTAAAGCGGACGAGATTTTTTTCCTGTTCGCCGGGCGGGAATATCAGCGTCTGTAGCGTCTTGCTTTGCAAGGCGGCCTGGATGGTCGGCAAATAGAACGGGGCGATGTTTTCATCGGTGACGATCAATGCCTGCTTGCCCATTACCAGGCTGGCAAGCGCGCCGGTATCGGCAAGCACGTCGTTGCCGATCCGGATCGGATAGCTGCGCTTGGCCAGTTGCACGCTGATTTGTCGCATCAGGCCGCCTCGGCTCGTTGCCATTGGTGTTGCAGTTGCAGGTGCAAGCCGGCGACTGCATTGGTGACGGAATTGTCGTTGGATTGAAAAACCAGGTCGGCAATTTCCAGGTAAAGCGGATGCCGGATGTCGGCAAGCTTCAATAATTTTTCGCGCTTGTCGCCACCCGCCAGCAGCGGTCGGCTACGGTCGCGCGCCAATCGTTCCAGTTGCTGTTCGACGGTGACTTGCAGATAAACCACGAAACCATGTTGCTGCAGTTGTTTGCGATTGTCTTCCGACAGTACCGCGCCACCGCCAGTGGCAATGAGTTGATTTTTGCCCTGGCACAATTCATTGATCAGTTGAGATTCGCGTTGTCGAAAACCGGCTTCGCCTTCGCATTCGAAAATCAGCGGCACAGTGACGCCGGTAATTTCCTCGAGTCGATGGTCGGCATCGACAAAATGCAGGCCAAGCA
>CAZPCE010000431.1:0-2312 GCA_964584915.1 uncultured Arenimonas sp.
GATGCCGAAATCAAATATTCGACCGTACAAAACTGGTACCCCGGCGATGAAAACGGCGTCGGCGGCATCTACAACTTCGTGACCAAACGTGGCGAATGTCGCGGCCATCGCAGCAAGATTTCCTGGACCCAAGTGGAAACCGGCTCGGCGATTACCTGGAAATACCCGAGCTGCGTGTTGCGCGGCGACGATTCGACCGGCGAGTTTTACTCGGTCGCCTTGACGCACCACAAGCAACAGGCCGATACCGGCACCAAGATGATCCATATCGGTGCGCGTACGAAATCGAAGATCATTTCGAAAGGCATTTCGGCTGGCCGCGGACAGAATACTTATCGCGGCCTGGTAAAGGTCGAAAAATCGGCCGAGTCCTCGCGCAATTACACGCAATGCGATTCGCTGCTCATCGGCAAGAAATGCGGTGCCCACACGTTTCCGTATATCGAAGTGAAAAATTCTTCTTCGACGGTGGAGCACGAAGCCACCACGTCGAAAATTTCCGATGACCAGCTTTTCTACTGCCGCTCGCGCGGAATCAGCGAAGAAGACGCGGTATCACTGATTGTCGATGGCTTTTGCAAGCAAGTCTTCAAGGAACTGCCGATGGAATTTGCGGTGGAAGCCAAGAAACTGATGGAAGTCAGCCTCGAAGGCGCAGTCGGGTAGGAGCGACGGAAGTCGCGATAATCATCAATAGTGGATCGCGACTTCCGTCGCTCCTACATTAATCAAACAAGAAAATATTGCAGAACACACAATGTTGAAAATCGAAAACCTCCACGTCCGCGTCGCCGGAAAAGAAATCCTCAAAGGTCTTTCACTCGAAGTGAAAGCCGGTGAAGTGCATGCGATCATGGGCCCGAACGGGGCCGGAAAATCCACACTCGGCAATGTACTGTCCGGTCGCGAGGGCTACGAAGTCGTGGAAGGCAGCGTTGTCTACCAAGGCAGGAACCTGTTGGAACTGGAGCCGGAAGAGCGTGCCGCCGAAGGCGTTTTCCTCGCGTTCCAATATCCGGTCGAAATTCCCGGCGTCAACAACACCTACTTCCTGCGCTCGGCCCTGAATGCCCAGAAGAAATACCGCGGTGAACCCGAAGTCGATTCCATGCAATTCCTGAAACTGGTGCGTGAAAAACTTTCCGTCCTGCATTTGAAAGACGAACTGCTGCATCGCGCAGTCAACGAAGGTTTTTCCGGCGGCGAAAAGAAACGCAATGAAATTTTCCAGCTGGCCCTGCTCGAACCGAAACTCGCAATTCTCGATGAAACCGATTCCGGCCTCGATATCGATGCACTGAAAGCAGTGGCCGATGGCGTGAACCTGATGCGTTCGCCAGAACGCGCGTTTCTCGTGATTACGCATTACCAACGCCTGCTCGATTACATCAAACCCGATGTCGTGCACGTACTGGCAAACGGCAAGATCGTCGAAAGCGGTGGCCCGGAGCTGGCGCTCGAACTCGAAGCGCATGGTTACGCCTGGGTGAAGGATCGCGTAACCCCATGACCGCTCTGCTCGAATCGATACAAACCGCGTTTGCAGATATTGCGCCGTCGAAAATCGCGCTTGATCGGGCGATTGCGGCCGGAATGCCTGGTCCGCGTAGCGAACAATGGAAGTACACGTCATTGCGCGCGCTGTCTTCTCGCCGTTTCGTCGCGCCTGCAACCGCATTGGCAACGCTGGACAAAGCAAGCACTGAAATTGTTTCCGCCATCCCTGCGCCTCGCATCGTATTCGTGAATGGGATCTTTGACGCCGCGAATTCGACTCTATCGAACTTGCCCGATGGCTTGAGCATTCAAACCGATACCGATACAGGCAACGACCAGGTTCTTGATGACGCAAATGAAATTTTCGCAAAATTGAATGCCGCGGTTGCCCGCCAGGGTTTGCAAATAAAGATAGAAAAAAACACTGCCATCGAAAACGGCCTGAATGCGGTCTTCATCTCCGTAAAAACCGGACAGGATCTGGCGATTCATTTACGCCACAAAATCGTGATTGGCGAAAATGCAAAACTGAATCTTGTCGAGCATCATCTGTCGCAGGATTCGCATCAACATCTCGTCAATCATCTCTGCGAAATTTCACTGGATGCCGGTGCGCAACTGACGCATGCCAGAATCCAGCAGGATGATGTCGGCGCGAGTCACTTCCTGCGAACCGAAGCAACACTGCAAAGCAACGCCGGCTATCACCGCCTCGATCTGGAATTGGGTTCGCATCTTTCCCGTCACGATTTGCAGGTAAATCTGCTCGGCGACGGCGCAGCGGTCAATGCCAATGGCAGCTTGATTGCAGGCGG
>CAZPCE010000432.1:0-2311 GCA_964584915.1 uncultured Arenimonas sp.
CGGTAACCGGCACGAAGATTTTCATTACCGGCGGCGAACACGACTTCACCGACAACATCGTCCATTTGGTACTCGCGCGTTTGCCCGATGCTCCTGCTGGCACGAAAGGCATTTCGCTTTTTATCGTGCCGAAATTCAAGGTCGCACGCGATGGCAGCATGGGCACGAAAAATACGCTGTCCTGCGGCTCGATCGAGCACAAGATGGGCATTCATGGCTCGGTGACTTGCGTGATGAACTTCGATGGCGCCGAGGGTTATCTGATCGGCCAGGCCAACAAAGGCTTGAACGCGATGTTTACCATGATGAATACCGCACGTCTTGCCGTCGGCTTGCAAGGGCTTGGCTTGATCGACCGCGCATACCAGAATGCGCTGGCTTATAGCCGTGATCGTTTGCAGATGCGTTCGTTGTCGGGCGCCAAGTTTCCGGAAAAGCCGGCCGACCCGATCATCGTACATCCCGACATCCGACGGATGCTGTTGACCTGCAAAGCCCTGGCCGAAGGTGGCCGTGTGATGGCGCTGCATGCCGCGCATCAAGTCGACATCCTGGAACGCACGAAGGACGCTGAAGAACACAAGGCAGCCGATGAGTTGCTGAGCTTCCTGACGCCGATCGTGAAAGGCCTGCTGACCGAATGGGCCAATGAATGCACCTATCACGCAATGCAGTGTTTTGGTGGCCATGGTTACGTTCGCGAATGGGGTATGGAACAGCTCGCACGCGATGCACGTATCACCACGATTTACGAAGGCACCACCGGTATCCAGGCACTGGATCTGCTCGGCCGAAAAATCATGCAGCAGCAAGGGGCTGGCATGCGCCGCTTCCTGGCGATGATCCAGCAGTTTTGCGAAGCGAATGCCGCCAAACCCGAGTTAACCGAATTCGTATTGCCACTGGCAGAAGTCACCAAGCAATGGGGCGAACTGACGATGGAAATCGGCAAGAAAGCGATGGGCAACGCCGATGAAATCGGTGCGGCTTCATACGATTATCTGTTCTACTCGGGTTATGTCGTTCTGGCCTACTGGTGGGCACGCTCGGTCGCGACGGCGAATGAGGGCAGCCATGGCGAAGACTTCAAAACCACGAAACGCGAAACCGCCCGCTTCTATTTCGCCCGCGTGTTGCCAAGGATTCATACCCACGCGGCCACCATGCGCAGCGGCGCGGCAACGACCCAGGCATTGAATGCGGACTTGTTTGATAGCTGATTGGTTATGGGGGTTGCTCTGGCAGCGATAGATCATCACCTTTATTGCGAAGTTGAAGTTCCGATCGCTGCTAAAGCAGCTCCCACAAACCCAAACAAAAAAACCGCCTTTCGGCGGTTTTTTATTCGGGGATTTTTGAAACAACAGGTTGAAAATTTGGTCGGGACGGCGGGATTTGAACCCACGACCCTTTGCCCCCCAGGCAAATGCGCTACCAGGCTGCGCTACGCCCCGACATGCGCAAATTATACTACCGCTTGAGCAGGACGAGAACTTCTTCCAGCTCCATACGCACTTGCTTGATCACTTGTGCGGAGATACTGGCTTCCATCCGGCCGGTTTCGCCTTCAAGACGCAAACGGGCGCCGCTGATGGTGTAACCCTCTTCATACAACAAACCGCGGATTTGGCGAATCATCAAAACATCGTGACGCTGGTAGTAACGACGATTGCCGCGGCGTTTTACCGGCGACAGGCTTTCGAATTCAGTTTCCCAATAACGCAACACGTGCGGCTTGACATCACACAGCTCGCTGACTTCACCGATCGTGAAGTAGCGCTTCGCCGGAATCGGCGGTAACTCGCGATTACTGCCCGGATCCAGCATAAGCTTCTACGCGCTCCTTCAGTTTTTGACCCGGACGGAATGTGACCACGCGACGGGCGGAAATCGGAATTTCTTCGCCGGTTTTCGGGTTGCGGCCAGGACGCTGGTTTTTTTCGCGCAAGTCGAAGTTTCCGAACCCGGACAGTTTGATGCTGCGACCTTGCTCGAGCGATTCACGCAATGCATCGAAAAACAGATCGACAAATTCTTTCGCTTCGCGTTTATTCAAACCAACTTCTTCGAATAAACGTTCGGCCATTTCTGCTTTGGTTAACGCCATATCATCCCCTGTCGAGCGCTGACTTGAATCAGGCTCATCCTCTTAATTTCGCCCCGCAATCTTCTGCCAGTGCAGCCAGTGCTTTTTGCACGGCAGATTCTGACTCCGAGTCGGTTAGGGTGCGGGAAACGTCTTGCAATATCAAGCCCATAGCCAAACTTTTTGATCCCGGTTCGAGGCCGGTTCCGACATAGCGGTCGAACA
>CAZPCE010000433.1:0-2306 GCA_964584915.1 uncultured Arenimonas sp.
GTCCGAACAGAACATAGATGCCGTAGGTATACAAAATCCAGCGATTCAGGAATCCGGCTGCAGTGAAACTCAGCAATAAACCGATCGCCAGGGTTTTCGACATTTGCCAGTAATAAGTCCAGGCGAGAAACATGGCCAGCGCGCCCCAGAGACCCGGGTTCAAGTAGTTATAAGGCGCAGGCAGATAAGGAACCGGAATGCACCAAAGTAACGCGCTGACTGACCAGACAATCGCCGGCACGCAGAAGACATGAATCATCTGGTTCGTCGGGTTTTGATGATCCATCGAATAATTATCAAGTAACTCATCGACTCTGCGCATGGCGGGCTCCGGTGTGGCTAATCCAATGTGATATCGGCAAGGCGATGCAAGGCCTCGGCGTATTTCTTGCGTGTGACTTCGATAATGTCCGCCGGAACCGAAGGGCCGGGGGCGGTCTTGTTCCAGTCTAGCGTCTCGAGGTAATCACGCACGAATTGCTTGTCATAACTCGGCGGGCTGATGCCGACCTGATAAGAATCGGCAGGCCAGAACCGCGAAGAATCCGGTGTCAGCATTTCATCCATTACATGTAGCACGCCGTTTTCATCCAGACCGAATTCCAGTTTGGTGTCGGCAATGATAATGCCGCGTTGAATCGCATACCGTGATGCAAATTCATAAATTTCAAGCGTGGCCGCGCGAACCTGTTCGGCCAGATCCGCGCCGATTTGGCCGACAATCGCGTCGAAGCTGACATTCTCGTCATGGTCGCCCACTGCGGCCTTGGTCGATGGCGTGAAAATCGGACTCGGCAATTGCTCGGCTTGACGTAAACCGGCAGGCAATTCAATGCCGCAAATGGAGCCGGTCTTTTGATAATCCTTCCAGCCGCTGCCGATGATGTAGCCGCGCGCAATGGCTTCGACCGGTACCGGTTTCAATTTCTTGGTAACGACCGAACGCTTTGCGTACAAGGATAGATCAACGCCTTCGGGCAGAACCGAAGCAACCGATTCATGGGTCAGATGGTTGGGAATCAGATGCGCCGTTTTATCGAACCAGAAATTCGAGATCTGGCAGAGCATTTCGCCCTTGCCGGGAATCGGATCAGGCAGCACCACATCGAAGGCCGACAAGCGGTCGCTGGCGACCATCAGCAAACGTTGATTATCAAGACCATAAACATCGCGGACTTTGCCCCGGTGCAGCAAGGGCAGGCCGGGCAAGTTGGAAGTATGCAGAGTCGTCGTCACAAGCGGGTTCCGGAAATACGATTGACTGACGCTATTGTAAGGCCGATGGGTGCTTTGGCGCTGTTACAATATCGGCATGAAAGCGATTATTTCGGCATTTTTTCTGATTCTTGCATTCTCGACACCCGCCTGGGCCGATAAACCGGCCAAGCTGGGCTTGTGTGCGGCCTGCCATGGCGAAAACGGCATCAGTCGTACTCCCGGCGTTCCGCATTTGGCCGGACAGGACGAAACCTATCTTCGCAAAGCCCTCGGTGATTACCGCAGCGGTGTCCGCAAGGTGTCTCCGATGAGCAGTATCGCCAATCAATTGCAGCCTAAAGATATTGCCGCGTTCGCAAAATGGTATGCCGCCCAGCCGGGTTTTCGCCGGGACAGCACAACGAGAGCTAATAAATGAAATACAAATGGACTCTGGTGGGTTTTTTACTGGGCCTGTTCACGCGCCGCCCGCAATTGATTGTGCTGGCTTCGCTGGTAGGCTTTGCCATTGATTCCGGCTGGTTCGATGCCTTACGGGCACGATCATCCGGTAACGCCGAGCCAGATCAGGCTCCTCTGGCGAAAGATCCTTACCGGATTCTCGAAGTTGACCCGCAGGCAAGCGATGAGGACATCGAAGCTGCCTACCGCCGCCAGATCGCGCAATACCATCCGGATAAAGTGGCGGGCGCGGCGAAGGAAATTCGTGAGCTCGCCGATAAACGCGCTTCCGAAATCAACGCTGCATACGACCAAATACAAAAAATTCGCGGGAAGAAATAATCATGTCAAACGCCATCATCGCGCCCTCCATCTTGTCTGCCAATTTCGCCAAACTCGGTGAGGAAGTCGATGCCGTTCTGAAAGCCGGTGCCGACTGGGTACATTTCGATGTCATGGACAACCATTACGTGCCGAACCTCACGATAGGTCCGATGATCTGCGAAGCCCTGCGCAAGCATGGCGTGACCGCACCGATTGACGTGCATTTGATGGTGAAGCCGGTGGATCGCATCGTGCCGGATTTTGCGAAAGCCGGAGCTACGCTGATCAGTTTCCATCCGGAAGCCAGCGAGCACGTACATCGC
>CAZPCE010000434.1:0-2299 GCA_964584915.1 uncultured Arenimonas sp.
GAAGTCGTCGATGTCGAGACCCTGCACGATTTCGTATTCGCCATTCTTGCAGGTGACCGGGAATCCGTACATCACGTCTTTCGGAATCCCGTAGGAACCATCGGATGGAATGCCCATGGTTACCCAGTGGCCGTCGGTGCCGAGCACCCAATCATGGATGTGGTCGATAGCGGCGTTGGCAGCCGATGCAGCCGATGACAAACCGCGCGCTTCGATAATTGCCGCACCGCGCTTGCCGACTTTCGGGATAAAGGTTTCCTTGTTCCAGCTTTCGTCATTGATGCTGTCTTTTACCGAAGCGCCATCAATCGTGGCGAATCGGTAATCCGGGTACATGGTCGGGCTATGGTTGCCCCAGACGATCAATTTCTGGATATCGCCGACCGGTTTGCCGGTTTTCGATGCCAATTGAGACAGCGCGCGATTATGGTCGAGACGCAACATCGCGGTGAAGTTTTTCGGATTCAGGTCCGGTGCCGATTTCATTGCGATGTAGGCATTGGTGTTGGCAGGATTGCCGACGACCAATACTTTCACGTTGCGCGAAGCGACCGCATTCAAGGCCTTGCCCTGCACGGTGAAGATTTTTGCGTTTTCGAGCAGCAGGTCTTTACGTTCCATGCCCGGGCCACGTGGCCGTGCGCCAACCAGCAATGCGATATCAGCATCTTTAAACGCAACCAAGGGGTCATCGGTACCGACCATGCCGGCGAGCAACGGGAATGCGCAGTCGTCGAGTTCCATCATCACGCCTTGCAGTGCGGCCTGGGCTTTTTCCATCGGCAGTTCCAGCATTTGCAGGATAACCGGCTGGTCTTTACCCAGCATTTCGCCGGAAGCGATACGGAAAACGAGTGAATAACCAATTTGGCCGGCAGCACCGGTAACGGCAACGCGAATCGGGGATTTCATGAGGCTCTCCATTATTTAAATACGATGTACGCTTTCGCGCACCGATTGATTTCAACAAATAGGCAAAACAAAAAATGAAGGCGGCGCATCGAAATGCACCGCCGTAAATTCAATCAACTCAACTCTGCAAAAAATTCCTGAATCCGCTTCAAGCCCGGTTCCAATTGTGCGGTCGGGCAAGTGTAGGAAATACGCAAGGCTTTCGGTTCGCCGAACGCGGAACCCGGCACGCAGGCAACGCCTTTCGCTTCCAGCAATACATTGCAGAAATCGATATCGTTGTGGATGTCTTTCACGCCATGGGCTTTGCCAAACGCGCAGGAAATATCCGGGAATACGTAGAACGCGCCCTGCGGTTTCGGGCATACGACGCCGGGAATCGCATTCATCGCGGCGATGACCAGATCCCGTTTGTTCTGGAATTCGATATTTTTTTCGGTCGGCACGGTTTGCGGGCCAGTCAACGCTGCGACTGCGGCGGCGGTAACGATTTCAGGGATGTTAGTGATGTGATTCGAATTCAGCGTCGTGAGTGCTTTCGCAACCGATTCCGGACCCGCCATGAAACCGACGCGCCAACCCGGCATGCCGTAGGTTTTCGAAAGTGAATCGACGAAAATCACGCGATCGCGCAACTCGGGTTTCGAGTGCACGAAGTTGTGGTAACCCAAACCATCGAACACCATTCGGTTGTATATGTCGTCGGTGATGATCCAGGTGTCTGGATATTTCACGAGCACTTCCGCCAACGCTTCAATTTCGGCCTTGGTATAAACCATGCCGGTCGGATTGGACGGATTATTGAACAGGAAAACCTTCGGCTTGTGTTCCGCCATCGCGGCATCGAGTTGCTGCGGCGTCAATTTGTAGTTTTGGGAAGCCGGGCAAGGCAAGGTGACGGCCTTGGCATTCACGATGTCGGCGATGTCCTGATACGTTGTCCAGTAAGGGGATGGATAGACGATGGTATCGCCCTCTTCCAGCAGTGCTTCAGCCAGCGAATACAACACATGTTTGGCGCCGATGCCGGTACTGCAATGCTTGCGTTCGTATCCGGTCAAACCGATTTCGGCGATATGAGCGATAAACGCATCGAGCAAGGCATCGCTGCCGCGATTGGAACCATACTGTCCGGAATCTTTGCTCAACGCTTCTCTTGCTGCGGCATACACATGCTCACCGGGAAGAAAATTCGGCACGCCGATCGAGAACGAAATAATGTCGCGACCTGCGGCTTTCAGCGCTTTGGCTTTTTCGGCCACGGCCATAATGGCGCTGGGCTTGGCGCGACCCATGCGTTTGGCGAGTTGGAGCATTGCGATTCCTTAATGAGGTTGAAACGAAAGATTTGCCGCGCCGAATTTTATCACAGCTCCCCATCGCCGAA
>CAZPCE010000435.1:0-2284 GCA_964584915.1 uncultured Arenimonas sp.
TCATCAAGTCGTACTTGGCGGCGACCGAGGAAAACACCTGGCCGACCAGTTTTTGTTTCTCCGCCACCGGTACATCGCGGAAGCCGAAATGGGTGGTGTCGGCGTCTTGGGGTGCCTGATTTTTGGGGTCTTGGTTCATGGCTGCATTATGCCGTAGCAGGGGTGTTTTTTGGGTTAAGCACAGGAGGCCCTTGGGCCCGACCGCAAAGCCTGATCGTTTGACATACGTCGCCCGGCGGAAAAATTGCTCCTGCATTTGACCAGACGTTCGTCTGTTAAAAACCTGCACTCCCGCCAACCATGGCAGTCGGAAGCGGCCTCTTGGCATGACTACGTCATGGCTCCCGGCTCAACCCTCGTTCCGACAATGCCGCCTGATAGGCGGCCCAGCGCGTATCAAAACTCTGACCCAGTTCGCGCAAGAGCGTCCAGCTGAAAATGCCGGTATTGTGGCCATCGTCGAAATGCAGCTGCACGGCGTAATTGCCGACCGGCTCGATCGCCTGGATGTTCACGTGTTTTTTGCCCGGCACCAGAACGCGTTGGCCCGGACCGTGGCCCTGAACTTCGGCCGAGGGTGATTCCACCCGTAAATATTCGCAGGGCAATTGGTAGCGCTCGCCGTTTTCAAACGCGACTTCGAGTACATGCGATGCACGGTGGAAAATAATATCGGTCGGTTTCATTTATTGTCACTCGATTTGCGGCGCGCACGCGGATGCGCGGCGTCATAAACCTTGGCCAGATGTTGATAATTCAGATGCGTGTAGATCTCGGTGGTCGCCGTATCATTAAAAAACAGCAATTCCTGCACGCCGCGCAAATCGCCGGATGATTCAAGAACATGGCTGGCGAAACTGTGGCGCATCAAATGCGGATACACGCGTTTCCAGATGCCCTGGCTTTGCGCCAGTTGTCTTAGCCGCAACTGCACGGCACGCGGCGTGATGGTTCCGTTTCTGCCCGGGAAAACCGGCTTGTCCAGTTTTCCGGCAGACTCTTTCCGCCAGTTTTCCAGTGCTTCACGCGCGAATTTGCCGACTGGCACGATACGCATCTTGGAGCCCTTGCCGAGCACGCGAACCAACCCGTCGGCCAGATCCAGATCGCGCCAATGCAGGCTGCATAATTCGGACAAGCGAAGACCCGACGAATAAAACAATTCGAGCATCGCGCGATCGCGTTTTCCCAATTCGGTATCGGTCGGCACTTCGACCAAGCGTGTCATTTCATCCGGATCGAGCACCTGCGGCAATTTTCGCGCGGCTTTTGGTGCGCGAATGCCCTGCGCCGGATTGCCTTTCAGTTCGCCGTGTTTCAATTGCCATTGGAACAACGAACGACAGGCCGACAATCTTCGCTGCAAACTTTTTGCACTCAGGCCGCGTCGGTGTTCACTCGCAAGAAATCCGCGCAAGGCTTCACCATTCAAATCCTGCCAGGTATGGAAACCGGCGGACGGCATCCATTCAATCAGGCTCAGCAAATCACGCTGGTAGCTTTCGGTTGTGTTCGACGACAAACGGCGCTCGACTCGCAAATGCGAGAGGAAATGCTCGACCGTTTGTTTTAACGCCTCCACTGCATTAATCGAAGCGCGCCAAGGCAGCTACCAGCGCTTCGCTCATCAATCGCAAAAACAGCGTGCCCATGCCGGGATAGAAACGGTTCGCGTCCTGGCTGCCCACGCACAAAATGCCTTGGCCACTGACGGCCAAAAGCACGCAGGACGCAGGCAGTAGTTGAGCATCACGATATAACACGTCCAATTTATCCTGGTTCAAACGACCGCAAAGAGGTTCGTTTGCAGCGATAAAATCCTTGAACGGGAGCAAGGCATTCGCCCGCGTCGGCAATACTTGCCACCACTCTGCCGACTCCAGACCAGGGACTTCGGAAAACAGAATCGCGCGGATGGCATCGCCCTGGAAATCTTCGCCCAGCACCGCCACCATCGCTTTCCACGTGTCGGCAGCGGTAGGCGCACGCATCAAGGCCAACGTGAGTTGATGGGCACGGACGGCGAGACGTTCATTGTCCTGCGCATTGGCGAACAATTCGTTCAGGCGACGATTCAATTCGCGGTTTTTATCGCGCAATACTTCGAGTTGATAACTCGCCAGCGAAGCCGCCTTGCCTTCTTCGCGCGGCACGACCAGCGACACCGCCAAATCCGGATACTGCTCGAGAAATTTCGGATGGCGGCGCAACCAGGCAGCGACTTCGTGTGCGCTCAAACGTTCGGATTTTTCATCTGTCGAAATCACAACCACTCTCCTTCAAA
>CAZPCE010000436.1:0-2274 GCA_964584915.1 uncultured Arenimonas sp.
GGTTACCGCTGGGGCTTGCCGTTGAAAGAGAAAATTCTTGCCGGTGAAATGTCTGTAAAATGACGGCATGACAAAAACACCATCCGTTGCGCCGAGCAAGGCCGCAGTGCTGTCTGCCTTGATTGCAGTCTATGTCCTGTGGGGTTCGACCTATTACGGCATCAAGATTGCGTTGCAGGATTACCCGCCGTTTCTTCTGACATCCGTTCGCATGCTGATCGCCGGTGGCCTGATGTTTATCGTATTGCGCTTGCGCGGTGTCGCTGCACCGACACGCAAGCAATGGCGCGCCATTTTTGTACTGGCGATTCTGCTGACCGTACTTTCCAATGCCTTGGTAAATCTTGCCGAGGAAACTGTTTCCACGGGCCTGGTCGCGATTGGCGTTGCGGCGATGCCACTGTGGGCCGGCCTGTTTTCCGCCATGCGCGGCGAGCATCCGAGTGCACGCGAATGGTTCGGCATCGCGATCGGTTTCGCCGGCGTGCTGTGGCTGAACATCGGCACTGAAATGAATGCCGGTTGGGCCGGTTTGCTCGCGGTATTGATTGCGCCGATCTCCTGGGCCTGGGGTTCGATCTGGTCGCGCAAGCAGGATTTGCCGGCGCCTTTCATGTCGGCGGCATCGCAAATGCTCTTGGGCAGTGTATTTGCCTGCATGGTCGGTTTGGCATTGGGTGAACGCATCACGCAAATCCCTGCCTTGATACCCACGCTCGCCATGTTGTACCTGGTCGTTGCCGGTTCCATTTTCGGTTTCACCGCCTACATCTGGCTGCTGCATCATGTGCGACCCGCACTGGCGACCAGTTATGCGTACGTGAATCCGGTGATCGCGGTCGCCATCGGCGCGCTATTGCTTGGCGAGAAATTCAACAGCAACGCGATCGGCGCGATGCTGCTGATTTTGTTCGGCGTGGTCTTGATGACGGTGAAGAAAAAATAGCAACCGGCAGAGCGAAAACGGCTAGCGCAACTTCCACGCCAGAAAAATGCCGAGTGTCAGAAATCCGGCCACCACCAGCATTCTGACGACAAATTGTTTCTTCTTTTCACGCCGGTCTCTTTCGGCCCTGAACTGAACGTTGAACTCATGCAGCTGCGAGGTAAGCCGTTCCATTTCCTTGTCGACATCATCAATGGAAATCCGGCCGGCTTCGACTTCGTACATCAGCATATCCATGTTTTTCAGCGAGGCCTCCTGCTGCTGGTGATAATTGGCCATCAATTCGGCATCGGAAAGATCGCTCAAGCCTTTCATCGATCAACCGCCGCGCAATGCATTGGTGACCGGCATGCGTGCCGCGCGAATGGCGGGAAAAATCCCGCCGATGAAACCGATGAACATTGCAATGACCAAGCCTTTGAATACCAGGCCGGGCGAGACCGAAAACTTGAACGCCACCTGGGTAAAACCGGCACCCAATGTGGAAACCGAATAGCCATTGAAAGCGATATACGCAATCAATGCGCCTACCAGTCCGCCGGCCAAGGACAGAATCAGGGCTTCCGCCATCACCGACGCGATCACCGGCATGGCGCCGAAGCCGATCGCGCGCAAGGTGCCGATTTCCTGTGTACGTGCCGACACCGCGGAATACATCGTGGTCAAAGCACCTGCTACCGCGCCAATGCCCATGATCAATCCGACGATGCCCGCGAGTATTCCGATCACTAAGGTCAGATTGGACGATTGCCCGCTGAAGAAATCGTATTCGGTCTTTATTTCCACATTCAGTTGCGGATCTTCGGCCAGCCGCGCCTTCATCGATTCAAGCGCATCGATATTGCGCAAGCTCACCAATATCGAAGAAACGCCCGAGCGGCCAAAAGCGCTTTGAGCCGTTTCGGTGTCTGTCCATAACTCGGATTCGTGCGCATCGCCATTGGTGCTGAAAATGCCGACGATTTTCCAGGTCTGTCCGCGAAAACGCAGTTCCGCGCCGCTACGCAAACCCTCGAATTGTTTGCTCGCTGCCTGGCCAACGATGATTTCGCGCAGACCCTGGCGAAATTTGCGGCCATCGACAATCTTCAATTCCGGACGCAACGCAAAGCCGGCCGGCTCGACGCCACGCAGGGTGACGTTGGCACCGGTTTTCTGGCCGAAGCGTGGCACTTCGGTAATGACTATCAATTCGCCCGAGCCGAGCGGCAAACCATCTGCGCCGCGCGCAATCGCCGGGTCTTGCTTGATCAAAGTGACGCTGGCACGGTCAAGAAAACTTGCCAGCTCGCCATTGGAACCGCTGCGGGTAATGACAAGTCGATCCG
>CAZPCE010000437.1:0-2272 GCA_964584915.1 uncultured Arenimonas sp.
ACAGCTAAAGCCTGGAATGGCTTTGCCGATGAACCTCCCGATGCGGAGATTGCTGAATTCGCCTTATCTAGGCCCTGACCAAACATTTCTGCATGCAATGCAGTAACGCGATCACTGAGATCAAAATCGGCGTAAAAACTCTGCTTAGTATATGGGCGCCATAGGCTAGTACGAATCTTGCCAGAGTGGTAAACAATCTCAAATTTCTTAGTTTTTAATGAACTACTCCATTTTATTGAATAGTCTAAATCATCATCGTTGCGAATGCCAGAGCGAATTTTATTATTGAATCGATCCAAGAAATATAAAATTTTTGACTCTACTTCTTTAGGGGACCAGCCATATAACCATTCGTCTCTATTGGTTTTCAGACCGTTGGCAAAGAGCTTAAAAATGCTGCGCTCGTCGGTCTTGCGCTTGGCTGTTTTAGCCGTCTTACTGATCAAAGGCAGCAAATCATCCCAGCCGACAGCATGCTCGGTATTCAGCCAGTCATTCCGGGAATTCGGCTTTACCGTTCCCATCGACAAAGTCTTCAAATTGGCGTCGCCCAGCCAACTGAGCTTATCCTCAGCCGTCTCATCCTCAGGCCTACGGATGTAACGGATGGTACAGCCTGCCACGCCTCTCCTGCGCACTAAGAAGCAAATTGCCACGCCAGTTTGAATGCCAAAAACATTATGCTTGGTGCCCGACAGCGCAGGGTTGGCGCGCACATCTCCGCCCAGATCCACCATCCACACTTCGTTGAAATCACGAGCGACAATTTTCCGAAAACCGTCAAACGTTCGGCTGTCGATGAAGCTTCGGTTGGTAATGTACGCAACTACTCCGTCATCGCTAATCCGGTCGCTAGCCCATCGGTAAAAGCGCGCGTACATGTCATAAAGCTTCGTCTTCTGAGCCGTGCTCTCCTTGATGTAGGTGTTCTTGATGCGCTGATCGATGTGCGCATAGGTGCGGTTCTTGTTGTTATCGTTCTCGTTCTGCTGATTGGCATTGTAGGGCGGATTGCCGATGATGACGCTGATCTTGCGGCGGTTCTGACGCTTGATGCGTTCGATGTTCTCATCACTCAATGACCCCAGCAGATCGAACTGGTGACCCGCATGGATGCCGAGCGCGTCCACGTTATCCAGCGTGTCGACCAGGCAGAGGTTCTCATATTCGGCAAACTGGCCCGTGATCGCCTGATAGGTCGCCTCGATGTTCAGGTTGGCGACGTAGTAGGGCAGGATAGCGATCTCGTTTGCGTGGAGCTCTTCCTTGTATTTGTGGCGCAGCTTTTCGCCGTGGCCCCGGAAGTATTCCAGCAGCTCGACGATGTAGGTGCCGGTCCCCGTGGCCGGATCGAGGATTTCCACGCCCCGGTCGACCAGGTTCTTGCCGAAGTGCTTTTCGCAGAGCCAATCGGCTGAGCGGATCATGAAGCGCACGATCTCGCCGGGGGTATAGACCACACCCAGCTTGTCCGCCGCTTTGGGGTTATAGACCTTGTAGAAGTTCTCGTAGAGGCCCTTGAGGAAGCCCTGTTTCTCCGAATGGCTATGGATCACTGCCGCCGTCTGGCTGATCCCGGCGTAGTAGGGCTGGAGCGAGCGGAGCAGCGCCTGCTTTTCGCCATAGCCGAACAGCACGCCTTCGAGTTTGTACAGCTCGCTCGCCACGTTGTTCTGTCGGTGGAAGTCCGGATTGTCGAAGACCTTGGCGAAGATATCTTCGGTCAGAACGTGCTGGATCAGCATTTCCTGCACGTCGTCCAAGCTAACCGCCGGGTTTATTGCCTCCTTGGCATGGCTGAGAAAATCGGCCTCGGCCTTGGCATAGGCTTTCGAGGCCTTGCGCTTGGCGGCAATGATTTTTCGCAGCGCTTCCAGTACTGCGGGAAGGTCTTGCGCGAACTGCTTCACCGCCTTGTTGAAGTCGGCAATCTCCTGCCGCTCGTGGGTAAAAAACGCTGTCAGCAAGCCATAAAGATGTTCGGTGTCGTCCATCGCCACGCGGGCGACTTCGTGGCCGCGCTGGATCAGAACGGCGGTATGGTCATCCGAATAGATGATGTTGTCTCGCGGATAGCCCTTGCGGGTCTTGGCCGCGATTTCGGCGTCCAGATCGTCGTCCGCGTCCTTGGCTTCCCAATAGCCAAAAGGAACGCGCAGGGCATGGAGTAGCGCCCCGTCCAGGTAGATCCGGTTTTTCTGCGGTGTAACAATATCGTGTTCGGGAATGAAGGTCAGATCGAGCGACTTGCCCCAGCGCTTGAGCAGGTCCT
>CAZPCE010000438.1:0-2270 GCA_964584915.1 uncultured Arenimonas sp.
GTCAACCACTGATGCAGTTTTGACTTGCGCTCTGCCTTTGTCGCCGCCTTCTTCCCGGGTTTGGCTGCTGATTTCAAGGTTCTTGTGGCACTTCCCCGCGTCGCGCGGTCACCAGTTGCTCCTGTTTTAGGAGCCGCTGTCTTGCGTGGCGGGAACTTCGACGCGCGAATCCGAAGCCCACCTTACCCGCCGTTCTTATGTTGATCAGGCACAACCCCTTTTGCCCATCGGTTCATACCTTCTCAAAGAACACATGGGTTGCGAACGATTGGCCCTCGACAGCATACCGACCCTCGCTGATTTCTTCGCCCTGCGAGGACGGGTCTTCCTTGAAGTTGAACCAGGTAGTGGCGGTCTGGGCTGCACGGGTGCCGGGCCTCGGCGAACTCCAATAGCCAAAGCCCTGATCCAACCAGACTTTCAGCTTGTGACCGTCCGCCAGTCCTATCTCCAGCGTGCGCGCATGCGCTGCCGCGGGCTTGGGCAGGTTTCGGACGGCCGCGTTCATGCCCCGATAGCTGAAGGCGGCCTTGATCGCAGCGTCGCGCAGATTCGTATCCAGCCAGTTGTGGAACACCTGGCTTGGGAGTGGAAACGTTCGACCTTCGGTGGGCAAGCCCGCAGTGACAATCTCGATCAACGGGTTATCCCAGCGGCTTTGGTGCCGACCCTTGATTGCCCCGATGAAGCTGACAAGCAGTGACACGGGCAAAGGAGCATTGAGGTATCGATCACGGTAAATCACCGTTTTGATATCACCATCACCTTCCAGTAGCGGGCCGTGAATGCCTGCCGCAAGCTTATCGAGCAGTTTCGGTCCAAAGGCCTCGGCCAGGCCGTCAAGTTCTGTACGCATCTCGATCCTGCCCGCTTTGGGCGAGGTCTCTGTAGGCGTCTGACCCTTGGTTTCCAGTGCATCGCCCAGGGTTTCTGGTTCAGCGATCCTCCCCCGAACGAGGACCGCAGATCCCGCTTGCCCCCATGTGCTGCCAGGCAGTCCAATGGCTTCGTCGCGAGAACCCCAGACAAAGCATCCTCCCGCCGTAACCACCTCGGCCAGCACTTTGCGGGTGCCGCCGATGTGTGCCTGGACATTGGCATTTGTCACTTCGGAGAGTTGGCCGAGCGCATAGAGCTGTTCGGGCGAAAGGATTTCGACTGCAGATAACGGCAAGACCAGCTTGACGGCACCACGCTCGGACCAGCGCAGGAGCAATCGCTTGAAGGTGGCAGCAGCAAAATCCCAGTCCCGCGGGTCGCCCTGCAGGAAGATTCGCAATTCCGTGGCGCCGCCTTTGGCCCACTCCCGGGTGATGGCTTCGGCCAGCGTATGGGTCTCGGCGTGTGAATTGCCGGAGCCAAAAAACTCGTCGCCTGGCTGCAATTGCATTCGCTGCATCCACTCTTCCGAGAGGAATTTGATGGCAGTGAATCGGTCCAATTCATGGCGGCGGAAACGGTTGTCGTAATCCATCAGGCAGTGCTGACAGGCGCCTTGGCAGTTGGCATGGCAGTCGAGTTGATCGCGAGCCTTCTGAAAAAGTTCGGGCAAGTGGTCCGCCACCGATGAGCAGTAACCTGCCGCAGCGTGGTCGTACAGAACGATCACAAAGCCTTCTTCCCGCATGGGGTGACGTATGGGCTTGACCTCGCAGCCGATCTCGCCGCTTTCGACGCCCAGAGAGGCTGCCACAGCCCAGCGCAGGGCCACCGCAATCGAATAGGCCGCAACCTTGTCTGCGATTGGCAACCCGTCGAGTCCGTTGAGCTGCAGTTCGATTACATCGGTCACTTCCTCGAGGCCGAGGTGTAGCTTGGGCTTGATCGAAAACGGGTTGTGACTGCCCTTGCAGATAGCGGTTTCCCCTCCTTGTGCCCCACGCAGGCGCTTGTGAGGCTCTCTGAACTTTGCCGGCAGATGGCCCAAGCCGTCTTTTGCCTTGTCATCGGCATACAACGGCATGGGCTCGGCTCGGCCACATTCGAGGCAGATGGCGTACCCATTGCGGTTGACGCCACCCGAATAGTTGAACACGCGGCCGGTCGAACTGCTGCGGAAGCTCCCGAGCGCCTGATTAGCCAACGGCAACCATGGGCCTTCGGCATTGATCCAGGGCTGCGAAACCGGGACGAAAGATTGCTCGCTGCCGTCTGTGTGAGTGGGCGCGTACAAGTCGACTGCAAAACCCGCTGGCTCAAGGTACGTGAAACGCTGGTCGTCATGCAGCAATTCGCCGCAGGCATCGCAGTGCTCATGGCCTTCCCGCGTT
>CAZPCE010000439.1:0-2258 GCA_964584915.1 uncultured Arenimonas sp.
AAGGCAGGGGTGGACTATAATTACCCCTCAAATTAAGGAGCTCCGCATGACCAAGGCCTATGATTTTTCTGCAAAAACCATTGACGGCGACGAGCAGTCGCTGAAGAACTACGAAGGCAAGGCGATGTTGGTGGTCAATGTGGCCTCCAAATGCGGTTTCACGCCCCAGTACACGGGCCTGGAAAAGCTTTACAAAAAGTATGAAGACAAGGGTTTGGTAGTGCTTGGCTTTCCCTGTGACCAGTTTGGCCACCAGGAGCCAGGCAACGAAGACGAAATCAAGAATTTTTGTTCATTGACCTACGACGTTACCTTCCCGATGTACGCGAAAGTCGACGTGAACGGCAACAACGCGCATCCGTTCTGGAAATTCCTGAAGAAGGAAAAAGGCGGCTTGCTGGGTATCGATGCGATCAAATGGAATTTCACGAAATTCCTGATCAATAAAAACGGCGAAGTGGTGAAGCGTTATGCGCCGACCGATACGCCGGAAAAGATCGAGAAGGATATTGCCGACTTGCTTTGATCAAAAGTAGGACCGACGGAAGCCGGGACATGCCTAAAAGGGCAAGGTCCCGGCTTCCGTCGGTCCCACAAAGTCAATTACAGATTTTTCGTCATCAACCAATCATTCATCGGCTCGTCGCCGATCATGAAGATGGTTTCTCCGCTAATGACGAATCCCTGCTTCTGATAAAAGCGAATGGCCTGTTGCGAACCTTGCCAGACGCTCAGCCATAAAGATCTCGCATCGCGTGCACGCATGATGTCCAGCGTTTCTTGCATCAGGACCGGTGCAATACCCTGGCCGTGATAATGCGCATCCACATAGAAGCGGCTTAGTTCAAACCGATGCGGTTCCGTATCGGGTTTGGGTGGTTTCACCTGCGCCAGCCCGGCAATTTTGCCATCGATAATGCAAAGGCAATTGACGATGTGTTCATTGGCAAGATCGGCACGCTGTGCTTCTATGCCGTAATAGTCCTGCACGGCTTTTTGCACGTTTTCCCGAGAGGCGCTATGTCCGTAAGCCGCCAGAAAATTACGTGTCATGAAATCCGCTATTTCGACAGCATCTTCAGGTAAAGCGTGGCGAAATTGCATACCGGTCACGATTATTTTTCCACGAACGCACGTTCAAAAACGTAATGGCCAGGAGTACCGATTCTTGGTGCAGCCGTGAATCCGCGTGAATCTAGAATCTTCCGGAAATCCGCCAGCATTTGCGGGCTGCCGCAAATCATCGCGCGATCGGTGTCGGGATTTAACTCCGGCAGTCCCAAGTCGCCCATCATTTGTCCGTTATCCATCAGGTCGGTAACTCGACCCTGATGCATGAAAGGCTCTCGGCTTACGACCGGGTAATAGAGCAGCTTCTTCGAAATCTCCTCGCCCAGAAATTCGTGTTTCGGCAATTCTTTCTGGATGTAGTCGGCATAGGCCAGATCATGGGTGTTGCGGACGCCATGGGTCAGCACGACATGCTCGAAGCGTTCGTAGGTTTCAGGATCCTTGATGATGCTAAGAAATGGCGCCAGTCCTGTTCCGGTGCTGAGCAAATACAGGGTTTTTCCCGGCAATAAATCCGATATCAGCAAAGTGCCGGTAGGTTTGCGGCTAAGCAGGATCGTATCGCCGGGCTGGATGTGCTGCAGCCTCGATGTCAAAGGGCCATTGGGCACGTTGATGCTGAAAAATTCCAGCTGCTATTCCAAGTGGGCGCTGGAGATGGAATAGGAGCACATCAGCGGTTTACAGTTGACTTCGAGCCCGATCATCACGAATTGGCCGTTGTCGAAACGAAAACCATCGTCACGTGCCGTAGTGAAGCTGAAGTAGTTGTCTGTCCAGTGACGGACATCCAGGACGGTTTCGGTAATAAATGGAGAGGTCATTTGTTATAACTCGTTAACTCTGCCTATTGTCTCATTGCTTTCGCTTTGAAGGCACCCCTACTATGGTGAATGCACCTGGGCTTTAAATCTGGGGGGTAAAATGCCTGGCTTCTATGATTTCGAGGCAAAGCTGACCAATGGCGAGCTTATGCCCATGTCCCTTTACAAGGGCAGGGTTGTGCTGGTGGTCAATGTCGCGTCCAAATGCAAGTTGGCGCCGCAATTGTCGGCCCTGGCAAGCTTGCACAATCAATTCGCCGACAAAGGTCTGTGCATCCTGGGCTTTCCATGCAATCAATTCGCGAATCAGGAGCCATTGGCTAATTCCCAGATTCAATTGCATTGCAGCGAGCATTACGGCGT
>CAZPCE010000440.1:0-1974 GCA_964584915.1 uncultured Arenimonas sp.
AGGATTGCAGCTTCGGCAGCAATCGGAAGACCCGGAAAGGCTTGAGCGGAACCGGTCACGGAACCGCCAGGTGGATCGGGAAAGGCTTTCGGGCCGGAACCGCCGCCTGACGGAACCAGATGCCGGCCAGGGCGCCGGTTCGATGGAACGCGGGAACCTTCGGGAACCGCCGGAACGTTACGACGCGATGCTTGCGGAAGCGGTTCCTGCAGCCGGTCCGAAAGCGGCCCGATGCGACGAGCATCACGATGCGGCACTCAGTGCCATGGCATGGGGGTGCTCAGAAGGCATCACAGCGGCCAGCGGAGGACAGACCGGACCAGTGCGTCAACCAATCGACCGACCCCCGGGCGGGCAAGCGTGGGGCTGGCGGAAACGCCGGCCCCATTTGCTTTTCAGCGCGCGGCGCCATAGTCCCCGGCGATGCCCCGTCTGATCCTGCTCAACAAGCCCTACGGCGTCCTGTCCCAATTCACCGATCCGGGCGGAACTTCGGCCCATGCGACGCTGGCGGACCATGTGGACGTGCCGGGGGTCTATCCGGCCGGGCGGCTCGATACCGACAGCGAGGGATTGCTGGTGCTGACCGACGATGGCCGCCTCCAGGCCCGTATTGCCGATCCGCGCTACAAGCTGGAAAAGACCTATCTGGTCCAGGTCGAAGGCCTGCCGGACGAAGCCGCGCTGGAAGCCCTGCGGCGCGGAGTGCGCCTCAAGGACGGCGTGACCCGCCCCGCGAAGGCACGGCTGATCGAGGACCCCGCCCTGTGGCCGCGCGATCCGCCGATCAGGGTGCGCAAATCCGTGCCCGACAGCTGGATCGAACTGACCATTTCCGAAGGCCGCAACCGCCAGGTCCGGCGCATGACCGCCGCCGTGGGCCACCCAACCCTGCGGCTGGTGCGCTGGCAGGTGGGCGAATGGACGCTGGAGGGGCTGGCGCCGGGCGAGTGGCGCGAAGTGAAGGTTCCATTGTCCCGGACCTGATCAGGGACCGCTGGAGATTGTGCAACAGCGTTTGCAACTGGATCCGGCAGCGCTGACCGCCATCAACAATGCCATCAAAAATCGCAGCCGCCTCGGTTACAAACTTGCCGGTGAAATCACCAGCAGCGAACCACGCGGTCATTATGAAATCAAATACGAAAGCGCCCTCAACGCCGTACCCGGCCTGAGCGGCACCTTGCGTTAATCACTGGACTAATCATGAATAATTACACCGCCCCGCAACGCGACATGAAGTTTGCGCTGTTCGACGTACTCGAATCTGAAAAATTATTCGCGAAACTTGGAATTGCCAATGCCGATCGCGAAACGATGGATGCCGTTCTTGAAGAGGCCGCCAAATTTACCCAAGGTGTTTTGGCCCCACTGAATTCCGTTGGCGATGAACATGGTTGCGTACACAACAAAGACACCGGCGCAGTTACTACCCCGCCCGGTTTCAAGGAAGCCTACGCGCAATTCGTGGAGGGCGGCTGGAGTGGTTTGACTGCACCCGAAGCTCTGGGCGGACAGGATTTGCCGGAATCGCTGGGTGCCGTGGTCAAGGAAATGATCGATGCTGCCAATCTGGCCTGGGGTAATTACCCCCTGCTTTCGCATGGCGCGACCGAAGCCTTGAAACACCACGGTGAAGATTGGCAGAAAGAAGCATTTCTCAAGCCGATCATTGAAGGCCGCTGGACTGGCACGATGTGCCTGACCGAGCCGCATTGCGGCTCCGATCTTGGCTTGCTGAAAACCGCGGCAAAACCGAATACCGATGGCAGCTATTCGGTGACCGGTACCAAGATTTTCATTACTGGCGGCGAGCATGATTTCACCGACAATATCGTGCACTTGGTACTCGCGCGTTTACCGGACGCTCCGGCAGGCACCAAAGGAATTTCCCTTTTTATCGTGCCGAAAAACAAGGTAGCCCGTGATGGCAGCATGGGAGCGAAAAACGCGCTGTCCTGCGGATCAATCGAA
>CAZPCE010000440.1:2021-2258 GCA_964584915.1 uncultured Arenimonas sp.
GATTCATGGCTCGGTAACCTGCGTCATGAATTTTGATGGCGCCGAGGGTTATTTGATCGGTCAAGCCAACAAGGGCTTGAACGCAATGTTTACCATGATGAACACCGCGCGTCTTGCGGTAGGTCTGCAAGGGCTGGGCCTCATTGATCGCGCATACCAGAATGCACTTGCCTACAGCCGTGACCGTTTGCAAATGCGTTCCTTGTCAGGCGCGAAATTTCCGGAAAAGCCAGCCGA
>CAZPCE010000441.1:0-2247 GCA_964584915.1 uncultured Arenimonas sp.
GCGTTCATCAGAAGGTTGACCAATATTTGATAGATCGCACCAGGATAGGTCTCGAAGACGAGCACTTCCTGGCAATACACATGTACCTCGTGCTGGGTTTTCTTGATGGCGGGCTGCAGCGACACCAGTACTTCTTCGATATAGGAATGCAGGTTGATAACACGTGTTTCTTCGCTCGACTGGTCGACGGCCACTTGCTTGAAGCTTTTGACCAGCTTGTCGGCGCGATAGAGATTTCTCAATATCAGCTGGCTGCTCTCGCCGGCATTCCTGCTGAAATTTTCAAGATCGGATTTCGACAGCGTGTTTTCAAGCAATAGTTTGTCGAGACGTTTTACTTCGGCATCGAGAAAGGAAGCCGCGGTAACGCCGATCCCGAGCGGCGTATTGATTTCATGCGCCACGCCTGCCACCAGGCCACCCAGCGCCGCCAATTTTTCCGACTCGACCAGTTGCTGTTGGGTCTGCGTCAGTTGGTCAATCGTTTCGTGCAGGTCCTTGTTGAGCTTGCTCAATGCATCGGTTCGCTGGGCAACGCGCTGTTCAAGCTGCGCATTGATTTCCGCCAATGCAATTTCCTGCTGTTTCAGTTCGGTGACATCGCCCGTGGTTCCCACCATCCGGAGAGCCTTGCCGGCGGAGTTTCGTTCGATAACGCGGCCACGCATACGGATCCAGCGCCAGCCGCCGGTAGTGGATTCCGATCTGCAGGTGGTGTCGAACACGTCGGTGTGTCCCTTGATGTGTTCACGCATTGCGTGCTCGAAAGCGATAGCATCTTCGGGATGTACGTACTTCATCAATGATTTGGCGTTGGTTGAATAGTCGCCCGTCGAGCCTTTCAATATCAGCAGTGGATTGCTGCGCCGGATGGAATCATTTTCGATATCAAGATCCCACAACTCGTCACCTGTCCCCCAAAGCGTGAGTTTGAGACGCTGCTCGCTTTCGCGAATATTCGCCTGCGCGCGGGCGCGTTCGCTCAATCGCTGATTGATGTTCCAGGCGAATATCGCCACCAGGCCAGCCGCAAGAATGAAGTAAAGCAGTTTCGCCCATACGGTCG
Source organism: uncultured Arenimonas sp. (assembly GCA_964584915.1). Taxonomy (GTDB): domain Bacteria; phylum Pseudomonadota; class Gammaproteobacteria; order Xanthomonadales; family Xanthomonadaceae; genus Arenimonas. The sequence goes on from CAZPCE010000441.1 coordinate 1,067, forward strand.
CCCACCAGGGCGGCGGCAAATGAATGGGCATCTGGAATACTTTTCCCCATTGTCCGTCAGGACTTTGGGCCTTTACCTCGAAACGGTAGTCGCCTGGTTGCAGATTATTGAACGATGCGATGCGCCGCAATGAATCGGTTTCATACCATTCGTCATGATAGCCCGTCATTCGATAGGCGTATCGAAGAGCCTGGGGATCGATATAACTGAGCGCCGAAAATTCAATGCTGATGTCGTCCGCCAATGCCTGCAACTGCAGTCGGCCGCCGTTTTTGTCCGGCGTGAAGACATACGGTTTTATATCTGTATTCCGTTCATTGGATTTCAGGACACGAATGGCAGTCAGTTCGGCGCGATTGGGCGCTGGCCGCGAACCGACATCCGAGGGATTGAACACGGTAACGCCACGCAAGCCGCCGAAGAGAATCCTGCCATCATCCTGCTTCCCGTAAGAGCCTACGAAATAGCCGATTCCCTGGGCACCATCACGGGTACCGAAATTTTCAATCTGGTCGTTTGCGGGATTGATGCGTGACAAACCCCGTGTCGAACTCGCCCAGATATCGCCGTGCTTGTCTTCGACAATACCGCCGATGGCGTTTGCGGCCAGACCGTTTTTCGTACTGTAAAGTTTGAAACTGCCGTCACTGCCCGAACCGAGATCCATCCTGTTCAAACCGCCACCTTGCGTACCTATCCAGAGACGATGCCGGCTGTCTTCGGTAATCGCGGTGATGGCATCATGGCTTAATGCACCCGCTTTTCCGGGCTCTCCGCGGAACCGCTGCATCACTCCGGTATTTCGATCCAGCTTGACCAATCCGCCAGGACGCAAGCCAATCCAGAACTGGCCAAGCGAGTCTTCGAAAATCGTGTTGACGGTATCGTTATTCGTATATTTTTTGCCGTTTGCCGCATCAGGTACCGGGTAGCGTTCGAAGGAATCGCAGCTTTCACAACGCGATGCCAAACCTCCCCCTGCCGTACCAATCCATAGCGTTCCCTTCGAATCAACAAACAAGCGTTGAATCGCGTTATATGGCAATGAATGTGGATTGTCTTTTTCGTTCCGGAAAATCTCGAATGACTTTCCGTCAGGCCTCAGTTTCGCAAGGCCCGCACCTGTCGCAACCCAGATATTGTCCCTGCGGTCACGTACGATATTTTGAATAGCCCCTGGC
>CAZPCE010000442.1:0-2237 GCA_964584915.1 uncultured Arenimonas sp.
AAAAAAACTTGAACATCGTCTTCCCGACGAAAGTCGGGGAGACGAGATAGAGTATGTTGCAGAACTACTGAAAGCCCAATGCACCAAACGCATCAATGCGCGGTATACCCGCCATCAATCACCAGCTCACTCCCGGTGATAAATTTCGATTCCTCCGACGCGAGATACACCACGCCCCAGGCGATATCGTCCGGCTCGCCGATATGGCCAAGCGGATGCAACTTTCCGACTTCGGCGCGAGCCGCGTCAATGTCGGCAGCACCGGTTCCACGCAGATGGTTTTCCACCATCGGTGTCCAGATGAAACCGGGATGGATCGAGTTCACCCGAATCTTGTCCGGCGCGTAAATCATCGCGTCGGTCTTGCTCATCAGGCGAACCGCACCTTTCGAAGCATGATACGGCGGCGAGTCCGGCGCACCGATCAATCCGTAAATCGAAGACAGATTGATGATGCTGCCACGACCGGCTTTTTTCATGAAAGGGATCGCGTGCTTGGTGCAGAAAAAAACGCCTTTCACGTTCACTGCCTGCACCAGGTCCCATTCGGCCTCGGTCACTTCATGGGTGGGTTTGTTGGCACCTGCGATGCCGGCATTGTTCACCAGCACGTCCACGCTGCCGAAATGTTCCGCCACCTCAGCGATCGCGGCCTGCACGTTTGTTTCACTGGTCACGTCCACATGCCAGTAGCGCGCATTGGCGCCGCGAGCTTGCAACTCTTTCACCAGTGCATTGCCGGCATCGTCAAGCCGGTCAAGGACGGCGATGTTGGCGCCTTCATCGGCGAGACGTTCGGCACAGGCTTTGCCGATACCCAGTGCGGCACCGGTGATGACGCAGGTTTTTTTGTCGACTCGTTTCATGGGAATTCTCGCTTTGAAAATTGATGGTTACGATTTATAAAAATTACATGCGGCGTTTTATTTCACCGATGCGTTCGCGCACGGTAATTTCGCCAAGGATTTTCAGCTGGTTGGACAAGGCAATCCAGATATCGTCGGCGGCAATAATGCCTGCCAAACTTCCTTGTTCATCGAGCACCGGCAAACGCCGAACGCCCTGCTCGCGCATGATCGCGACGGCATCGAAAACATCCTGCGTGCCTGCGCAGCAATAGACCGGCTTGCTCATAACATCGGAAACGAGCAGCGCTTCCGGGCTTAATCCGGCGGCGACCACGGACACGATGATGTCGCGATCGGTAAGGATGCCGACGACCTTGCGCCTGTCGTCGATGTCTTCAACGACGACGACGTTGCCGACATGGCGCTCGCGCATCACGGCCGTCGCATCAATCAGCGAATCGCCTGCTCCGATAGTGGCAACGCGATGGGTACAAATATCCTGGATGCGCATGGTGAAACTCCTTCTATTCGAAGTGCCTGTATCTTCACACGAAGAGGGATCGAGGCCTTGACCTCGATCAACTCTGTCTCAACCGGCTTTCGGTGTCGGTACGCCACCCAAGGTGCGATGCACCCACGGATGCCATTTCACCAGCTCCATAGCGAGACCGGCGAGGATGCCCAAGGCAACGGCCACGCCAGCCTGTCCCAATTCCGGCACGGTGAATCCGAAGATGCCGCGCAACCACGGGACGGAAATGCAAATGCCGACGACAATGGCAGCCAGCAGGCTGATCAACCAGTACACACTCTGATGAATGTTGATGGCACTTGAAAACACGGATTTTCTGCGTGCAATGACCCTTGTCATTGTCAGGTTTCCTGCCATCAACACAAGGAATGTCAGTGTTCTCGAAAGTTCCCCGCCATATCCGGCAAGTAGACACCAGCGGTAAACCAGCAAGCAGACGAGCAGGAGTATGGCGCCCTGAATCAAACCAATCACCAATTGGGACATTCCGATCAGCAGCTCGCCGAGAGGCCGGGGAGGAACCTGCATGATGTCCTCCTCTTCCTTTTCGCTTTCGAAAACGAAGGAACACATCGGGCCTATTATCATCTCGATCATCACAACATGCGCCGGCATCATCATGGCTGGCCAGCCAAGTACGACAGGCACCAGGGCAAGTCCGGCAATCGGCACATGCACGGCAACGATGTACAACATCACTTTTCGCAAATTGTCGAATATGCGACGACCCAATCGAATGGCATCGACAATCCTGCCGAAATCTTCTTCAAGCAATACGATACCCGCCGATTCGCGGGCGACATCGGTTCCGCTTTTCCCCATCGCGATACCTATATGGGCCGCCTTCAGTGCGGGCG
>CAZPCE010000443.1:0-2230 GCA_964584915.1 uncultured Arenimonas sp.
CGGTTCGAACGAATACTGTAATACAAGGGCTTGATTCCGAAACGATCACGCACCAACAGGAGTTCCTGTTTTTCGGAATTCCAGATCGCCATCGCCCACATGCCGTTGAAGCGTTCGAAGCAGGCCTTGCCCCATACGCGATAAGCCCACAAGGCCACTTCGGTATCGGTATCGGAAACAAAAACAATGCCGAGTGCCTGCAGTTCGCGCTTCAATTCGATGTAATTATGAATCGCACCGTTGAACACCAGGTGCAACTGTCCATCCGGCGTGGACATAGGCTGCGTGCCGCGAGCACTGACATCGAGAATGCTCAGGCGACGATGGCAGAAACCGATATCGTTTTCCCGCCAGAAACCCTCGCCGTCTGGGCCGCGATGCCGCAGAGTATCGGCCATGCGTTTCAAGTCGGCGTGATCCACCGCTTGTCCGTCGCGATACCAGATTCCCGCCAAACCGCACATGCGATGTCCTTCCTTGGGGTGCTTCGTGAAATTACCCGAAAGCCAAGCCTTAGACAATGAAAAGAGAATTCGCCAATCAAAAAAAATGGCCGCAATGCGGCCATTTTTTTTGACTGTGTTGAATCGATTACAGCGCTTTTTCCAGTTCCGGAATAACCTGGAACAAATCGCCGACCAGACCGAAATCGGCGATTTCGAAAATCGGTGCGTCGCCGTCCTTGTTGATCGCGACAATCGTACCGGCGTCTTTAATGCCGGTCAGATGCTGGATCGCTCCGGAGATGCCGATCGCGACATACAGTTCCGGCGAAATGATCTTGCCTGTTTGACCGACCTGCAATTCATTCGGCACATAACCGGCATCGACGGCGGCGCGCGATGCACCGACGGCGGCGCCCATCTTGTCGGCGAGCGAATAGATGATCGAGAACGCATCGGCGGAACCGAGTGCGCGACCACCGGAAACGACCTTGCTGGCGCTGTGCAAATCAGTACCGGCGCTCTCGCCTTGTCGCAGACCTACGACGCGCGTGCGGCGGGGCAATGCAACGCTAACGCTCGATGCTTCTACCGAAGCATTGCCGCCATTCCCGGCTGCCGGCCAGGAAGCGGTGCGAATCGTCGCCACGACGGTTTTGTCGGCCGGCGCGGTCACGCTGATGATGGCGTTGCCGGCGTAGATCGGACGCTTGAATTGATGGCTGGATTCGACGGCCATGATGTCGCTGACTTGCGCGGTGCCGAGCAAAGCTGCGACGCAGGGCATCAGGTCTTTGCCGAACGTCGTTGAGGGACCGAACACGTGCGAATAAGCGGCGGCAAGACTGGCGATTTGCGGCGCCAGGATATGCGCGATCGGATGCGCGTTCGCGGCATTGGCAATCGTGATGACTTTGCCGACGCCGGCGATTTGCGCGGCTTGTGCCGCGATTGCATCGGGTGCATCGCTCAAGACGACGATATCAATCGATTCGGCTTTCATGGCCTGCGCACAGGTCACGCAGCGCGCGGTGGCGGAATTGAGTTGGCCGTTCAGATGTTCGGCGACGATAAGAACCTTGCTCATGATTACACCAGTCCTTTTGTTTTCAATGCGGCGACCAATTCGGCCACGTCTTTCACCATGACGCCCTTGCTGCGTTTGGCAGGCGGCGCGTAATGCGTGGTGCTGAGGAAATCGCCCGACTCGACGCCGAGATCGGCCAGTTGCAAAGTTTCCATCGGTTTGGATTTTGCTTTCATGATGTCGGGCAGTTTGATGAAGCGCGGTTCATTCAAACGCAGGTCCACGGTGATTACCGCTGGCAGATCGACTTCGAGCGTTTCAAGGCCGGCATCGACTTCGCGCGTGACGGTTGCTTTGTTGTCGGCCACTTCCACTTTACTGGCGAAGGTGGCTTGCGGCCGATTCCACAACATCGCGAGCATCTGGCCGGTTTGATTGGCGTCGTCATCGATGGCTTGTTTGCCCATCATGACCAAACCCGGTTGTTCTTTTTCGACCAGTTTCAGCATCGCGCGTGCGGCGGTCAAAGGTTGAATGGCTTGATCGGTCACGACATGAATCGCTCGGTTCGCTCCCATCGCCAAACCGTTGCGCAGATGCGCCTGGCAATCGGCCGGGCCAATCGTGCAGACGATGACTTCGGTGGCGATGCCTTTTTCGCGCAGACGCAAGGCTTCTTCGAGTGCGATGTCGTCGAACGGATTGGGCGAGAGTTTCACGCCTTCGGTGACGACGCCGGAATTGTCCGGTTTGACCTGGA
>CAZPCE010000444.1:0-2223 GCA_964584915.1 uncultured Arenimonas sp.
TGCCCTGTCGCATGGCTTGTCGCCACATCACTTTACCGTTACCGTAGCCTTGTAACGGCAGGAGCTTCATGGGCGCAAGATCATCACTAAGACTGAAACAGGAAGTGGCGGATACCTATCGGCTTGCCTTGATCGGCGGCTATTTTTACCTGGCGGGTTGGCTTGTCGTCGCCATCTACGGCAATGCATTCACGCATAGCGTGATCATCTCCTGGTGTTTCACTATTGTGTTTCTGTTGCTGGCGGTGGTACGACGTTTGCACCGGCCACCAGCGGAGAACGCAGACGATTCCACTTTGAACAAATGGTTGATGCTGCACTGGAGCATCGTGTTGGCCACGACCACGATTTTTGGTCTGGTATTCCTTTGGACGATTCTTGACCAGAGAATGGAAGCAGCCCATACCGCCGTGCTTCTTTCGACGATGGGTCTGGCCGTTGCGATTGCGCATGCTTTCGCCATGCGTTTGCAATTGGCCCTGCTGAGCGTAGTCTTGATGTATCTGCCCGGGCTGATTGCGCTGTGGCTCGCATCGAACGATTCGGCCAGTGCCTTGGTCATGTCGATTTATCTATTGTATGTGGGCGCGACTTTGTGGCGGAGCCATAACGATTACCAGCACCGCCTGGACATCGACCAGAAATTACGCGACCAGAGCGATTTGTTCGAACAGCAGGGGCGAATCGATGCATTGACCGAACTTGCCAATCGCCGTTTTTTTACCGAGTCCCTCATGCGCATGTCGCAGGAAGCAAGGGTAAGCAATCGTTCGCTGGTATTGATGGTTTTGGATCTGGATCATTTCAAGAATATCAACGATCAACACGGGCATGCTGCCGGCGATACCTGCCTGTCACTGTTTGCATCGCAGTTGAAAACTAGGTTCGGCAATCATGGCGAACATGCCGCCAGGCTGGGCGGCGAAGAGTTCGGCGTGCTGCTTCAAGGCCAATCGTTGAAAGACGCTCTGTATCGCGCCGAAGCCTTTCGCGAATATTGGGATAGTGAGCCGATTGTGCTGGGCGAAGTCGTGATGCCGATCACCGTCAGTATCGGAGTGGCGGCTTTCGATCCCAAGCTGCATCGTGATGGTGATGGTCTGTACCGCGCTGCCGATAGCGCCGTGTACCGTGCGAAAAATTCGGGCCGCAATAAAGTTTGCAGCCACGAACCGGATGTTGTGTAGGGTGCGCGTGTCGCACACCCTTTAGTCCGCAATCATAAAGCGGAGCGCCGACGGCGCTCGCTATTTTTTATTGTTCTCGACAAACCCCGCAAATCCCTGCAAAAAACCGCCCAATAATTTGCGGGTGGATTCATCGGCAATCTCGCCGTTTTCGTCTATCAGCGTATGCGCGCGCGACAACATCATCTTGCCGCCGGACCAATGGCGCGTACCAAGTGTTTTCAATACCGGTAACCAGGCATTCTGCGAAAGAATCGTGCCGAAGCCGCCCGGCGATGCGCCCATCACGGCAACCGGGCGATCCCCGAAAATCTTCGGAATATCCGAGCCCGGTCGTGACAGCCAATCAACCGCATTCTTGAATACGCCGGGAATGCCGTTGTTGTATTCCGGCGTCGACAGCAGCAGGCCGTCACTTACGAGTATGCGTTCTTTCAACGCAATCACCGCGGCGGGAATGCCTTCGCGTTGTTCAAGATCGCCGTCGTAAAGCGGAATGCCGTGCAGCGTGGCAATTTCCAGTTCAACCTTGTCGCCGGCGAGTGATTGGGCAACTTTCAACAATGCCGTGTTGTAAGACTGTGCCCGCAAACTTCCGGATATTCCGAGAATCTTTACCATGTCGTGTCTCCTTCAGATTTTAAGATGCAGGCCGGAGGGATCTGGCGCTATAAGCCGTTTCAACGGCGAATTCTCCACTTCGGCAAAATGCTGGTGTTTGTTCCAGTCTTCCGCCGCCTGGACAATTTCTTCCGGCGTGCGTGCAACAAAATTCCACCACATCAGGATTTGTTCCTCGAATGGCTTGCCGCCAATCAGCAACGCCTGTGCGGCATTGTTACAAGTGATCGAAATAGAATCGCGACCCAGGCCGAGATATAGCAAAGTGCCCGGCTCAATCAATTCGCCTTCGACCTGCACTGCACCATCGAGACATAGCACGGCATGTTCAAAATCCGGGTTCAATGGCACATCGGTTTTTGCCGCGCTTTCGCTTTTCAAATCCATGCCGATCAGCGGCGTGTAGACCTGTGCA
>CAZPCE010000445.1:0-2223 GCA_964584915.1 uncultured Arenimonas sp.
ACCAGACGCTCCTGTACTGTCGGCTGACCTGCGCATTCGTTGATGTTCAGCAGTATGCGGGGCAGGTAAAACACCGATGCCAGCCAGGCGATCACGAACAGCAAATGCAGCGATTTAACCCAGAAATAGGCCATTTGAAGCACTCCGAAGCGTTGAGGTATTGGCCTGCATAATGCCACAAGCCCAAATGGAGCCGCGGCTCCACCCATAAGAGAGTAAACTATGCACCGCGTTCTATCGCATTGGGCGACTCGAACGAAACTGTGAGTACACCATGTCTGAAGCGCCAATCTCCCTATTTTCCGATCTCAAATTGAGCGAACCGCTGATGCGGATTCTCAAGGATATCGGCTACGAATCTCCTTCCCCCATTCAAGCGGCCTGCATTCCGTTAATCCTTGCAGGCGGCGACATCATCGGCCAGGCACAAACCGGTACCGGCAAGACCGCTGCCTTTGCCTTGCCGATCTTGAACAAGATCAACATTCAACAAACCAAGCCTCAGGCTCTGGTATTGGCTCCTACCCGCGAACTCGCGATCCAGGTCGCCGAAGCATTCCAGAAATACGCCAGCCATATGCCGGGCTTCCATGTGCTGCCGATTTACGGTGGTCAAAGTTACGGACCGCAATTGTCGGCGCTGCGTCGCGGTGTTCACGTCGTTGTCGGCACGCCCGGCCGCGTGATCGACCATCTGGACAAGAACACGCTGGACCTCTCCAACATCAAGACACTGGTGCTGGACGAAGCCGATGAGATGTTGCGCATGGGCTTTATCGACGACGTCGAAAGCATCCTGAAAAAAATGCCGGCTGTTCGCCAAACCGCATTGTTCTCGGCAACAATGCCGTCGGCGATCAAACGCATTGCACAAACGTATTTGAAAACGCCTTCGGAAATTACCGTCGAAGCGAAAACCCGCACCGCCGACAATATCCGTCAACGTTTCTGGATGGTCAGCGGCCTTCACACGCTCGATGCGCTCTGGAAGCCGAAACCTTCGACGGCATGATTATTTTCGCGCGCACCAAACTCGGCACCGAGGAACTGGCAGAGAAATTGTCGGCACGCGGCTTCTCTGCCGCCGCCATCAATGGCGATATCCAGCAAGCACAGCGCGAACGCACCATCCAAAACCTGAAAGACGGCAAGATCGACATTTTGGTCGCGACCGACGTCGCTGCCCGCGGTCTCGATGTGGATCGCGTCAGCCACGTGATCAACTTTGACGTTCCTTACGACACGGAATCCTACGTCCATCGTATTGGCCGTACCGGTCGTGCCGGCCGCAGCGGTGATGCCATCATCTTCATCACCCCGCGTGAACAAAGTCTGCTGCGCAATATCGAGCGTCATACCAAGCAGCCGATCACTCCGATGGAATTGCCGACGCTGGAAGACATCAACACCGTCCGTATCACCAAGTTTAAAGATCAAATCGCAGAAACGATTGCTGCAGGTGGACTGAGTTTGTTCCAATCGGTGGTGGAAGATTTCGAACGCGAGAAGAATATTCCCGCCATCGAAATTGCCGCCGCATTGGCAAAAATGGCGCGCGGCAAAGTGCCGCTGGTGATGGAAAAGCAGAAACGCGAACCAAAACCGGAAGTCTCGCCAAGCAATCGCCCTTCCCGCGCCGACCGATTCGCGCACGAGGAAAAACGTCCGCGCAGCGAGCGTTTCGAACGCAGCGAACGTCCGGCGATGCCCAAGAAAGAACGCGTTGCCCGTGATGCCGACGTCGGCAAGGAAACCTACCGTATTGAAGTTGGCCACGACCATGGCGTGAAACCGGGCAATATCGTCGGCGCCATCGCCAATGAAGCCGGTCTGGATGCAAAACACATCGGCCGTATCGAAATTTTCGAAGATCACACCATCCTCGATTTACCGGAAGGCATGCCGAAAGATGTACTCACCCACCTGAAAACCGTGTGGTGTGCTGGCCAGCAATTGCGCATCACCAAAGACAGCGAAAAACCGGACACCGACGGTAAGAAATCCGGCGGTAAAAAACCTTTCGGTTCGGATCGTCCGGGCGGCAAGTCGTTCAAGCCAAAGCGTGAATTCGGCGACAGTCCGTTCAAATCGGGTAAGCCGGGTGCACATCGCAAAGGCCCACGTTCCGAGTAAATTTTGCGATGGCAAGAATCCTCATGCCGCTGCCGTCGATGGATTTCGATCCAACCGAAAGCGCAGTGCCATTCCGGATCTTGAAGCAAC
>CAZPCE010000446.1:0-2199 GCA_964584915.1 uncultured Arenimonas sp.
ATCTGCGCCCGAAGAACCCGGATGAAGCCGGCAAGGCCGCAGGAGGCGTGTATGCAGATCCTGCCGAACTGCGCGCACGTATCACGGCGGCTTTGGCGCAATTCAAAGCAGCGGGAAAGAAAGCCCCGGTGGACACCAAGAATATTGGCGCAATCGGTTTCTGTTTCGGTGGCGCCGTCGCGCTTGATCTGGCGCGGAGTGGTGCGAACATTGCCGGTGTTGCAACATTTCACGGCAATCTATCGACCAAACTCCCTGCGACCAAAGCTGGCGATATCAAGACAGCAGTGTTGGTGATGAATGGCGGCGATGACAAATACGTATCGGCCGAATCCATTGTCGACTTCCAGAAAGAAATGCAGATGACGAAAGCCGATTGGCAATTCGTGAATTTTGGCGGTGCGGTGCATTGTTTTGCCGAACCCGATGAAACCGGCACGGTTCCAGGCTGCCTTTACCATGAGCCCAGTTACAAACGCAGCATGAAGATGATGCGCAATTTCTTTACTGAGCGATTTGCCGCATCGAAATAATTCGAATTTTTGTAGGAGGCCGCTTGCGGGCGATTGCCGGGCCCAAGGGCCCTCCTGCAAACATGATTTAGTGCGTGCGTTCGATGGCGTAACGCGCCAATCCCAACATCGCTTCTTTCCAATCGCTGTCCGGCACTTTGCTGATGGCCTGTTCCGCGCGTTTTGCAAATTCCACCGCGCGCGCATGGCTGTAGGTCACGCTCTGATGCGTGTTGATCGCCTTCATCACGAAAGGTAGCGCTGACGCATCACCGGTTTCGATGATATTCCTGAGCTGTGCGGCCTCTGTTTCATCCGCCAGTGACAACGCATGAATCAGCGGCAGGGTCGCTTTGCCTTCGGCCAGATCATGGCCAAGATTCTTGCCAAGGGTTTCCGCATCCGAGGTGTAATCCAGAACATCGTCGGCGATTTGGAACGCCATGCCCAGGTTCAAGCCGTAATCGGAAAAACGCTGCTGGGTATCGGCATCCGCACCGGCAACCAAAGCGCCCAGACGGGTCGCTGCGGCGAACAATATCGCGGTCTTGCGTTCGATGACCCGCAAATAGGTGGGTTCATCGGTATCCGGGTTATGGACATGCAGCAGTTGCAGGACTTCACCTTCGGCAATCGCATTGGTGGCATCGGCCAGCACGCGCTGGATCGTCATGTCGTTCAGTTCGACCATCAATTGGAACGCACGTGAATACAAAAAGTCGCCGACCAGCACACTGGGCGCATTGCCCCAGAGCGCATTGGCGGTTTTGCGGCCGCGGCGCAGATTGGATTCGTCCACCACGTCGTCATGCAGCAAGGTGGCGGTATGGATGAATTCGATGATGGCCGCCAATTGGGTCGGCTGGTTGCCGCCATGGCCAAGGGCGCGGGAGGCAATGGTCGCCAGCATCGGGCGCAGGCGTTTGCCGCCGGCGGCAATAATATGCTCGGAAATCTGGTTGATCAGCGCGACTTCGGAACTGAGCCGGTCACGAATCAAATCATTCACTGCGGCCATTTCATCGGCCGTCAGGGCTTGGATTTCTTTGATGCCGGGCAGGGCCGGATTCAGTATTTGAGCAGACATGGGGCAATTATAAAGGCTTTAGGGGGATTCTTACTCAAAATGAAGGTAAATCCCGACAGCCGCCACTTCGGCTTATAATTAAGCTGTATTTGAACTCCCAGAGAAGGATTAACCCATGGCTCGCGGTATCAACAAAGTGATTTTGGTCGGCAATCTAGGTAATGATCCGGAAGTGCGCTATTCACAGTCGGGCTCCGCCATGACCACGATCAGCATTGCCACTTCCGAGTCATGGAAAGACAAGGCTACCGGTGAACAAAAAGAACGCACCGAATGGCACCGCGTGAAATTTTTCGGCAAGCTGGCCGAGATTGCCGGCGAATACCTGAAAAAAGGCAGTCAAGTCTACGTTGAAGGAAGACTGCGCACCGACAAGTACACCGACAAGAACGGTATTGAGCGTTTCACCACCGACGTTTTTGCGGACGACATGCAAATGCTCGGCGGCAAAATGAGTGTCGGTGAAGGTGGCGGCGGCAGCTCGCGCCCAATGGGCGGCGGTGCTCCACGCAGTAGCGGCGGCGGTGGCGGATACGGCGGCGGTTCAAATGAATCACGTGGCGGCGGCAGCAATCAAATGCCTCCATCCCGCAATGACGA
>CAZPCE010000447.1:0-1105 GCA_964584915.1 uncultured Arenimonas sp.
GATCGGGGCCTGGGCCGTGAGCGCGTCGCGCAGAGGCGTGTTGGGGGTGACGAAGGCCGCGCCCGGCAGGTGCAGGCCCATCATCTCCATCATCATCTGGTTGGAGTTGGCTGTGCCGTAGAAGGTGCAGGTCCCCGGCCCGTGATAGGACTTCATCTCCATGTCCAACAGCTCGTCGCGGGTCGCCTTGCCCTCGGCGTAGAGGCCCCGAACGCGAGCCTTGTCGGCGTTGGAGGCGCCCGAGGTCATGGGGCCGCCCGGAACGAAGGCCAGGGCGCCTATGACCAGGCCGGGCACGATCTTGTCGCAGACGCCCAGCATCAGGGCCGCGTCGAAGGCGTCGTGGGTCAGGGCCACGGCGGTGGACATGGCGATCACGTCGCGGCTGAACAGCGACAGCTCCATGCCCGGCCGGCCCTGGGTCACGCCATCGCACATGGCCGGGACTCCGCCGGCGAACTGGGCCGTGGCGCCGACGGTTTCGGCCGCCGCCTTGATGATCTCGGGGAAACGCTCCAGCGGCTGGTGGGCCGAGAGCATGTCGTTATAGGCCGAGACGATGGCGACGTTCGGCGCATTGGGATTGCGCATCCGCTGCTTGTCCCCGTCGGGGGAGGCGGCGAAGGCGTGGGCCCAGTTGGCGCAGCTGAGCTTGGCCCGGCCGGGACCGGCGTGGCGGGCGGCCTCCATCCTCGCGAGGTAGTCGGCGCGGGCTTCGCGGCTGCGCTCGACAATGCGCGCGGTGACGGCGGCGGTGACCGGATGCATGGGGGTTTGCTCCTTCAACTCACGGCGCCCAGAGGACGCGCAGGGGCGCTTTAGCCTGTTTGATCAGCGCGTGCACCGGCAGTCCGGAGCCGTTCTCGACGATCTCGCGTTTCACCTCGCCGCGGATCAGCACCAGGGTGGCGCGGGCCTGCAAGAGCGCCGGCAGGGTCAGGCTGATGCGGGCCACGGGCGGCGAGCCGACGCCGGCCGGGATGCCGATGACGAAGCCATCGCCCGCCGGGTCGAGCCCCGCCTCCATCACCGGACTGCCCGGGATCAGGGAGGCGATGTGGCCGTCCTCTCCCATGCCCAGGAACCGCATGTCGGAGGGGGCCAG
>CAZPCE010000447.1:1227-1706 GCA_964584915.1 uncultured Arenimonas sp.
ACCAGGCGTTCGTTGGAGTCCGGCGCGGACACGGGCAGCAATCGATCATCCGAAAGACTGACGGTGACCCGGCCCCCGTCGAGATTGGCGTCCCGGAGCGCGTCATAGACCGGGGCCGGCGACCGGCCGCCGGTGCCGATCAGACTGGCGTGACCACGGGCGGCCAAACCCGCCTGGAGGGCATCCACGGTCGCGGCGGCTGCGATGGCCGCCAGGGCCGCCTCGTCTGAAAGGAATTCGATCATCTCCCGCCCATAACGCGGCGCGGGCTGAACGGATCGGAAAAAGCGCGGTCAGCCTCGGAACTTTCGCGCCAACTCGGGAGCTATGGATGTGCGAACGCGTCGACGACGCCGCGCGATGAGACTCGCCTCCCGTAAGGATTGCGCCATGAGGGTCGCCCAGGTTCCGCCTCTTTATGAAGCCGTGCCCCCCCGGTTCTACGGCGGCACTGAACGTGTGGTCTCCCACCTTACCGA
>CAZPCE010000447.1:1716-2188 GCA_964584915.1 uncultured Arenimonas sp.
GCCGGCTTTTACGTCATCGGCGTGGATATCAAACCGCAACCACGTTACGTGGGCGACGAGTTCCACCAGGGCGACGCACTGGAATACGTGCGGGCGCACGGTCACGAGTTCGACGTGATCCACTTTCACACAGACATGATCAACTCCCCCTTCTTCGAGGACATCGCCGGCAAGACCATCACCGCCCTGCACGGCCGCCTCGACCTGAAGGACCTGCGGGGCGTCTACGACCGCTGGCCGCAGTATCCCCTGGTCTCCATCAGCGACGATCAGCGCCGGCCCCTGGCCTCCGCCAGCTGGGCGGGCACCGTTCATCACGGCATGGCCACCGAGATCTACGAGTTCCACGCCCAGTCGAAGGGCTACCTCGCCTTCCTGGGCCGGATCTCACCGGAGAAACGACCAGATCGCGCCATCGCCATCGCCAAGCGCCTGGGCAGAAAACTGAAGATCGCCGCCAAGGTGGACCCCG
>CAZPCE010000448.1:0-2183 GCA_964584915.1 uncultured Arenimonas sp.
GTGACGGCGTCGAGACAATCCAGGCGATAAAGGCAGATTGGCCCCGAACCCGGATAATCGCGATGTCGGGAGGCGGATCTGGCATGGTGGCCGACTATCTGTTGCGGGTTGGCAGCGGCGTCGGCGCCCAAGCCGCGATCCAGAAGCCGTTCAAGATCGCCGCCCTCACCGAGCTCGTTATGAAAGTCTTGGCTGAGAAGACGAGCTGAAAACACGCCCTTTAATGGGCTGACACGCGCCTGCCCGGTTGGTCGCTAATCCCTGCAGCCAATGATCAGTGAGCAGAAGCGTGAAGCTGAAAGATGGGGTGATGTAGGTTGCACGCGAGACCCACAGTATAGCGATCAAGCGCGACCACTTTGCAGCTTCGCCACGACCGACGGCGGCTTGACGTTCCAGGCCAACCGACGCGCTTTTTGACTGGGACCTTTCGTCCGCGACAATTCACTGAATTCGTTTGGGCCGTGAAGAGCGGAGGAAAGGTAGACCTTATCGCCTTCTCAATGCCACGAGCGCCAAAGCCACGCCTTGCGCTCCGATCAAAGCCCTATCCATGTCGAATTTCCCTTGATGTCCAAACGCGCGCCTTCCGATAGGCGGACTGGCGCCGGGCGGTTGAACACGCGTGAACACTGGGAACCGCGCCCCACGTATTTCCCAGATGGCAGGAGCGACCCACCACCCTGTCTAGGGGTGTTTTATTCCGTGGGCCGCCCGACCAAAGTCGGGGACCCAGTGTTCAAGCGCGCATGCGCCCGCAGGCGGTGTTCAAGCCGGCTGCGGAGGAATCATATCGCACGCCCGCCATAACTTGGGAATGAACGAACACGCCTCGGTCGGGTCGCCCGGCGCGGGTGGCGCAAGCCAGCCGCCACTAACGCTCTAACGTCGCCGCTGAAGTTTTCAGGCAGATGAAATCATGAATCCCAAGGCCGGTAAGGCGTCGAACCACGACACCCCGTCTTGCGAGGACGTGACGCCGCGTCAATTAAACACGTTCTCCCCGAGATTTACATGTTCTCAACTTTAAACTGTGAAACAGTCGGGTTGATTTCGGCGTCTTTGCAAGCGCCTCGATCCGCACCGATGCGTGTTGTTTCGCGGGGCGGCCGGGTAGCTCCCGGCCGCCCGGGGGAACATGTGGGGCGTGTCTACCTGTGTGACGCGTACAAACCGCCAGGCTAAGAGGCGACCAGGCTTGAACACCTGGGGGGATTGGAATGACGAAGACGGTTATCGGCGGACCGCCCGATGCGGTCGATGTCTATGTGGGCGCCCGTGTGCGCGCGCTGCGGAAGCTGCGCGGCATGAGCCAGACCGCGCTCGCCGAGCAAATCGACCTGACTTTTCAACAGGTCCAGAAATACGAGCGCGGCTTCAATCGCGTCAGCGCCTCGATGCTCTATCGGATCGCCGGGGTGCTCGACACCGTGCCGGCGGAATTCTTCGTCGGCCTCCCTGACCCTCGGGACGGGCATAGCCACGCGGAACTGACTGTGCGGCCAGTGGCGCCTCTCGACGGCCTGCTGGGCGTCAGCGGCGGCGTGGAGATGGCCGAGACCTTCCCTAAGCTCAAGTCCAAAATCCGGCGCGTGCTGGTCGATCTGGCCCGCACGCTGGCCGCCGAAGGTGGCGCCGAGTGAACCGGGACGGGACGAAGAGGTCGGGGATATCGCTTATCGCCTATGTCGCCCTGGCCACATTGAATTGCCTCAAGCTTAGTCGTCTTGAGTGCGCAGTAAACATGGTTTCCATCCCTGCGTTTATTGGGAGTTTCAGAGCAAACTGCGACCAAAGAGACGATGACGCCAATGCAACCAATCGATAAACCTCGCGCTCGGGGCTACAAACAAGCGCGTTTCATTGAGCAATTGCCAATGGGAGCGGTGCACGTTCAGGACGGCGCGCTTTGGATGAACCCGGCGGCGGAGCGGGTCATCGGCTACGCGCGCTCGGAGATCACCACGATAGAGGCTTGGTTCAGAACGCTCTACGACGACACGTCCGGCGCCATGCTGACCCGCTATGAGGCGCAGCGCGAAGCTGGTTTTCCCAAGATGCAGTATGGGAAAATCCGCCGGAAGGACGGCCAGGAGCGCCTCCTTGAATATCGCGCCTGCACCGATGTCATCGGCGCAATCTGGATCATGGACGACATCACCGAGCGGGCGGCGATGGAAGCC
>CAZPCE010000449.1:0-2156 GCA_964584915.1 uncultured Arenimonas sp.
AGAGCTTTTGAAATGCACATTGCCCTTGCCACCTTCGCCACCCGTTGCCACCAGCATGCGGGCACCGTGTTCGGTCAGATCGCCGATCACTTCATCTGTTGCCACGTTGGTCACCGACGTACCGACCGGCACTTTGATGGTGATGTCGTCACCGGCCTTGCCGAATTTTTGCTGGCCCATGCCGCCCTGGCCATGCTGCGCGCGGAATTGGCGATCGTGGCGGAAGTCGATCAGCGTGCTGAGATTTTCGTCCGCTTCCAGCCAGATGCTGCCGCCATTGCCGCCGTCGCCACCATCGGGGCCACCGAGCGGAATGAATTTTTCGCGACGAAAACTGATGCAGCCGTTCCCACCGTTACCGGCAAATACTGTGATGATGGCTTCGTCGACGAATTTCATAATTTTTTCTGAACTTTATTGGGGGAACAATGGCTGGAACCGGGGAGGAATCCACACCACCTGAAAAAACAAAAACCCCGCGCAGGCGGGGCTTTTGCGCTACGTCATCTGGCAGGAATTACTCTGCAGGAATGACGCTGACGGTACGACGCTTGTTCGGACCTTTGACTGCGAAGTTCACCGTGCCGTCTTTAAGAGCATACAAGGTGTGGTCGCGGCCCATGCCGACGTTTGCACCGCGGTGAAACTCGGTACCACGTTGACGGACGATGATGTTGCCAGCGTCAATTGCTTGACCGCCGAACATTTTCACGCCGAGGTATTTTGGATTGGAATCGCGGCCGTTGCGTGACGAGCCTACGCCTTTTTTATGTGCCATGACGTTTTCTCCTGAGCTTAGGCAGTGATGCCGGTGATTTCGATTTCTGAGTAATGTTGACGATGGCCCATCTGTTTACGATAGTGCTTACGACGACGGAACTTCACAATGTGCACTTTGTCGAGACGACCGTGCGATAAAACGGTGGCGCTGACGACGGCACCGGCTACTTTCGGCGTACCGACAGTAATGGTTTCGCCATCGCCAATCAGCAATACATCGTTGATATCAACGTTGCTGCCTGCTTCGACATCGAGTTTTTCAACGCGAAGTCTTTCGCCTTTCATAACGCGGTATTGTTTACCGCCAGTGATTACAACTGCGTACATGACCGGAATTCCTCTGTAGTTATTTTGGAAACACCTGCCCGAGGTCGCGGACAGGAGCGGAATTATGGGCCAAAAAGGCTTGTCTTTCAATAGCTTCGTGTGAAAAACCGCCTGAACCCGAGGTCACATTCTGGCCTTTCGGCACCTTATCCCCCGGAAATGTGGCTTTTATCGCAAAAATCGGCCCTGCCGGCTCCTGCCCGGGGTCATACGGGAGTCACAAGTTAAAGACATCGAACTGTTAAACTACCGTGTTCCCCCAAACCCGTCAGGCGCATGGACAAGATTAGTATTCGCGGTGCCCGCACCCACAATCTGAAAAACATTGATATCGACCTGCCGCGCGACAAGCTGATTGTCATTACCGGCCTGTCTGGCTCCGGAAAAAGCTCACTCGCCTTCGATACGATTTACGCCGACGGACAGCGTCGTTATGTCGAATCCCTGTCGGCCTACGCCCGCCAGTTCCTTTCGGTAATGGAAAAACCGGACGTTGACCACATCGAAGGCCTGTCACCCGCCATCTCGATTGAACAGAAATCGACCTCGCATAATCCGCGTTCTACCGTCGGTACGATTACCGAAATTTATGATTACCTGCGCCTGCTGTTTGCCCGGGTCGGCTCGCCGAAATGCCCGGATCACGGCTTTCCGCTCGAAGCGCAGACCGTCAGCCAAATGGTTGATGCCGTGCTCGCGCTACCCGAAGACACCCGACTGATGCTGCTTGCGCCTGTCATTCGCGAACGCAAGGGCGAGCATGTCCAGGTATTCGAACAACTGCGTGCGCAAGGTTTTGTCCGGGTTCGCGTCAATGGCGCTCTGTATGAAATCGACCAAGTCCCCGCGCTCGGCCTGCGCAACAAGCATACGATTGAAGCCGTGATCGATCGCTTCAAACCGCGCGCCGATCTGAAACAGCGATTGGCCGAAAGTTTCGAAACCGCGCTCAAGCTAGGCGAAGGCATGGCTTCGGTCATGGAAATCGACAACGACAAAGCGGCACCGATTCTGTTTTCATCGAAATTTTCCTGCCCGGTCTGCGATTT
>CAZPCE010000450.1:0-2138 GCA_964584915.1 uncultured Arenimonas sp.
CATTCAGCACCAGGTCAGGCCCGCAACCCACTTGCGAACTGACGATAGCCGGCGTCGCCAGATTCATCGCCTCGTTGATCGCCAAACCCCAGGTCTCGTTCCACGATGGCAATACCAACACATCACCCAGCGCATACACTTTCGGCATCCGGGTTTGATTCTGGAATGCAGCAAAAAAGATGCTGCGACCGAGCTCATCTCCGGCAGCATCACGCAAGGCCGGCTCCAATTCTCCGGCGCCCACCAGCAACAACACGGTTTCGGCAATATTGCCTTCCGTTTTCGACTGCCTCGATGCCGCCTTGAAAGCATTGACCAAGTCAAGAGGTCGCTTGTTCGACTCGAATTTTCCAGCGAACAAAACTACCTTGGCATCGGCATTGATCCCGAGTTCCTTGCGCCACGCAATCGCCTCGATCTCTGCCGATTCGCGCGCCGACTGAAACCGCCTGTTGTCGATGCAATGCGGTGCAAAATGAATCCGCTGTTCAGGCACGCCGCAATTGCGCAAATAATCCGCATTGGCCTTCCCAACCGAAAGAAAAGCCGCGAACCGCTTGAACAGGATGGAACGCAGAAAACGGTTCAATTTCGGTTTCAATCCGGGCGCTCTTGCCAGATCGTGCGAGTCGCCTCGCTGCATGATCGGAATATTCCGCAACGACCATGACAGCAATACTTTCAGGTGGCTCAAATAGTTGTAGCCGAACATCAATATCGCATCCGGCTGCCAGGCCTTCAATGCAGCGACAAGCCCAGGATTATTCAAGCCGGAAAAATGATGCGTACCCGGGTCGCGGCTTATGTTGGCGACAAATTCGAATTGGTAAGCTTCCAATAATGGAATATCCCATTTCAGCGCATGGCCGAAACTTCTGTCCACTTTATGCTGGACGCCGAAATCCCAGAGATAAAAAACTTTCAATTCAATATCGGCGTGACCGGCAATATATTGAAACCAGGGCGAGAAATATTGCGTCGGATGCGAAAGCACGACCGCCAATCGTTGGCGCCTGTTGGCCGGAGTCCCTTTCATGCCGGCAGGATAATCCGGAACGGCGGAAATTCCCGGGTAAAAGCCTTGCTGTCTATCTTCATAGACCTTAGTGTACTTTGGATTGAAGTTCCGGTTAAACCTAGAGCCACGAATGTCCAGCCAGTTAGCCCGCCCAAGCCCTGCTAAAACGTCCAACGCCTACGTCACGACGCTTGTGCTCGGCCTGGCCGCATGGCTGATTTTCAATTCCCATCTCGAGGCCTTTTATCCGCTGCCCTGGCTCGCGGCCGATGGCTTGCTCGGCAACACCCTGTTCTTCGTGATCTCGGGTCTGGGCATATTCACCTCATTGAATCAAAGGCAGCAAAGTTTCGGCGATTACGTCTCCCGGCGATTTTGGCGCCTTTATCCGGCGGTACTGATTGTTTTGGCCTTCCAGATAATCTTTATCACCCGGACATACAGTGCCAACATTTCCGAAATCATCGGCACTCTGCTGTGGCCAACGCCGTTTACCTATATTGCCATCATCGTGCCGATGTATTTGCTGGCCTTTGCCAGTTCCCGCCTGCTGCCGAAATATTCTGCCGGTTTTCTTGGGTCGCTGTGTTTGATTGCCTATGGCATCGGATACGTCCAAAGTACTCAGGCCTATTCAGCCGATGCAAAGCTGACAATAGGCACCTTGCCGCCGATCGTTTCATACGGCTATTTCGGTTTTGCCTTTTGCCTGGGCGGTTTAGTTGCAAGCAGAAAAAGTTTCGCCAAATTTCAATGGACCTGGTTGCTGTTGGCAGGTTTTATCACTGCCGCCTACGTCGCCATTAAATACCTGATGGTCGTGCGCGGCGTAGGCGCAGTGGCCTATCCCGTTCTGCATATCCTGGTGTTGGCACTCTGCCTGCTGGCATTGAAAGTATTGTGCGAACCCGACTTTGTCGGCCGTATTCTTGCCATTCCTGCGGCAGGATCCTTGCTGCGATTGAGCGGCGGATTAAGCCTGGAAATCTATCTCGTTCATGCCGTGCTGCTGCATATCGCATTCTTTCCGGAAATTATTTTCCCGTTGAATATTCTTGTTTTCGCCATAGTCACGTTTCTGCTGGCCCTGTTGCTGCAGCGTTTGACTCGGTGGATTCAG
>CAZPCE010000451.1:0-2129 GCA_964584915.1 uncultured Arenimonas sp.
GCAGCATCACGGTGCGGTCCCTGAAACCGAGCACTTTGAGTACGGCCAATTCCGGAATGCGTTCGCGAATCGACTGCGACATGCTCACGCCGGTCAGAAACAGGATCGACAGGAACACCGCCGTGGTAATCAGATTCACGATCAGGCCGATATCACCCAATTGACGCGCGAAGCCAAGTTGAAATTCCTGTTCGCTTTGGGTTTTTGTTTCATCGGAAGAGTTTTCGAATTTCTCGTCGATCGCGGCGGCAATTTTCTCCGCCTGGTTCGCATCGTTCATGCGGATCACGAATACGCCGGCCAAGCCCCGGGCGCGCGGGTTCCTGGCTTCGTCAAACTGGCCGTAATTCAAATACATCAAACTGGTACGTTTTTTCCATTCGGAATCGCGGCCATCGAAAATGCCGACCAGTTTCCATTCCCAAGTCCGACTCCCGTCTTCTTTCGTCCATATTTGCGAATTCAACGGAATCGTATCGCCGACCTTCCAGCCATACTTGTCGGCGAGCAGTTTTCCGACGATGGCGCCGTCCTGCGTCGAAACGAAATTGCGCTTGGCATCATCGGATATGACCCATTCCGGATACGTGTCGTACAAACGTTGCGGGTTGACCACGAACTGCGCAAAGAACCCGCCGCCTTCCTGGTATTGGCCGCCGAAAAATTGCGAATGCGAAACGCGTTCAACGCCGGGCACAGCTTCGATCTGCGTGATCAATCGCATCGGCAAGGGTTGCGTGAAACTGGTTTTTGCCTGCGTGATCAGGCGGTTCGCGCCGAGAAAATCGGCACCACCGTTGAACAGGGAATTCACCGCCTGCAACAAACCAAGCAATGCAAACGCCGACCACAGGGCGAGCAAGGTCAGGAATGCCCGCAATTTCTTGCGGAACAGGCCGGCCCAGATCAAACCGAAATATTTCATGGCTTAATGCGCCGCCTCGTTCACCAGCGTTCCCTTGTCCAGATGCACCGTGCGCTTGGCATATTCCGCCGCTTTCGGATCATGCGTGACCATCACGATGGTCTTGCCGAAATCGCGATTCAATTCCTGCAACAGCGTCAGCACTTCATCGGCTGTCTTGCGATCCAGGTCGCCGGTGGGCTCGTCGCAAATCAGAATGCTCGGATCCGACACTAGTGCGCGCGCAATGGCCACGCGTTGCTGCTGGCCGCCGGACAATTCATTCGGTTTGTGTTTGCTTCTGTCGCCCAGACCGACCAGTTCAAGCGCCACGTTCGCGCGTCTCATGCGTTCGGTGCCGCTCATGTCGTGCAGCAATAGCGGCAGTTCGACGTTTTTCTGAGCAGTCAATACCGGCATCAGGTTATAGCTTTGAAAAATGAATCCGACAGTATTGGCGCGCCACGCCGCCAATTCATCACTGCCGAAATCGTCGATCCGCTGGTTTTGCACTTTCAATAATCCCGATGTCGGCGAATCCAGCCCTCCGATCAGATTCAGCAGCGTGGTTTTGCCCGAGCCCGACGGACCCATCAAGGCGACAAAATCACCGGCGGGAATATCGAGGTTGATGCCATGCAGTACTTCCACGCGTTGCTTGCCGCGCACATAGGTTTTGGTCAGCTCGCGTATTTCGACGAGGGGTTTGTTTTCGTTGTTCATTATTTTGCCGCCGCCGCTTTTTCGTCGACCTTGCTGCCGTCGCGCAATTTTTCGCTCGGGCCCAGCACCAGGGTTTCACCACCGATCAGCCCCTTGCTGATCATGACGTCGGCGTCGCGCTTGTCGCCGACGGTCACTTCGGTTTGTTTGGCAACGCCGTTGTTGATCACGAACACGAAACTCTTGTCGTCTTTCTTGATCACGGCACGCTCGGCAACCCAGACGCCGGTGGGTTTGGGGGCATTCGCTTCACGGGTTTCCAGGAAGCTCACGCGCACGCCCATGTCCGGGACGATGCGGCTATCCTTGCTGTTCAATGCGATGCGAACTTTCACTGTTGCCTTGCTGCGATCGGCGGTCGGAATGATCGCGATCACTTCAGCCGGAATTTTCCAGTCTGGATAGGCATTCAACACGGCATCAACCGGCATCTTCGGTTGTACGCGGCCGATGTAGGCTTCGTTCACGTCAACCTGTACTTCGAGCGAATCCATATCGACCA
>CAZPCE010000452.1:0-2129 GCA_964584915.1 uncultured Arenimonas sp.
AGCTTTTTCTTCAGGATCGCGACGAGTTCCGGATCCATATAGGAAAAATTATCCGGTATGCCAAGGCAGATAACTTTCTTGCCCTTGAGCGAACTCCGGAATCGTTTCTGAAGTTTTTCCCGGTGCATGTTTTCCATCACGAATATCTTGTCGGCCCATTCGACCAGTTCGGAGCTCAACGGGGTGACGGCATCATGATTGGTGCCGGCTGACAGCACGTCCAGCCCCGGCATTTCCGAAAAAACTTGCTCCGCCGTGGGGCTGCGCAGTTTGTTTTGGCTGCAGACAAAAAGTATTTTTTGCACTCGTCTTGCCTAGGTAGCAGCGACGATCACTGCCGTTGCCTGTTCGATGCGCACTACGGCTATCCATCCGACGAAAATGCGAACAGGAAGCGGGAGCGTATCCGGAAGGTCAACGACGATCGTGTTGCCAAGCATGCCTGCCGAATGGATGTCGCCGATAGCGTTGCCATCCTGCTCGATTTTCAAGGCCGAACTGAACCAGTTTTTCGTATCAAGGACATATTCTTTCTGGTTTAGATGAAACACCAGTTTGGATTGCCAGGCACTGGGTTGCTCGACTTCCACTAATTCATGGTCGCCATCGAGCAATTTGTAAACATCGTGCAGTACGCCGGTTTTCGTGAAGGCGTATGTTTTTCCCTGGATATCAACCTTGGCGGTCTGCGACCAGGTTGCACGGTCGAGGTCGGCAACCTGGACGCCATTTTCCTTGGCAATGAAATCATTGGAGAAAGAGCTTTTTCTAATCAATTCGAGCATGGCTTCACCTGTTGAATCGTTCAGCGATAACGGTTGATTTCGTCGCGCAGGGCAAGCGTTGCTTCGCGAGCTGCAGCAGCGAAATCTTCGCCGGAGCCCGCGTATAGAATCGCACGCGATGAACTGATCACCAGGCCGTCGCCATTCACGGTCTTGCCGTTCTTTACCATCGCTTCGACATCGCCACCCTGCGCACCGACACCCGGTACTAGGAAGGGCATGTCGCCGACAATATTTCGGACGTCGGCAAGTTGTCTTGGCCAGGTCGCACCGACCACCAGCATGCAGTTGCCATGCTCGTTCCATTGTTCGGCAACGGTTTTGGCAACGTGTTGATAAAGCGGTTTGCCATCGCTAATTAAATCTTGGAAATCACCGGCGCCTTTATTCGAGGTACGGCAAAGCAGGATGACGCCTTTATCTTTACGATCAAGAAATGGCTGGATCGAATCCCGGCCAAGATAAGGATTCAGCGTTACCGCATCGGCCTGATATCGATCAAAAGCTTCGATCGCGTAACGTTCGGCGGTACTGCCGATATCGCCGCGTTTGGCATCGAGAATCACCGGAATGCCGGGGTAGGTTTCATGAATGTAATTGATGGTACGCAACAGTGATTCTTCCGAACTCAATGCTGCGAAATGCGCTATTTGTGGTTTATAGCAGCAGACCAGATCGGCGGTTGCATCAACTATCGCTTTATGGAATTCGAACAGGGCATCCGGATGGTTTTTCAAGTGCACCGGGAATTTCGACAGTTCGGGATCAAATCCGACACACACCAGAGACTGGTTTTTTTTCTGCGCTTCGCGGAGTGCGGTGATAAAGCTCATGCAAACCTCGGTCGAAGAAATCCATGAATTACATGCAAACATCCCGGCTTGCGCCGGGATGAAGTGGTTTATTTCAAAGTGCGTTTGAAGCTTGATGATGCGAATACTTCTAGCTACTTTTCAGAACGTATCGGAGCAGATTCGTCATGATGCTCCGATGATATTTCTGGATCCCGGCGTTCGCCGGGACGACGTTCTATTTTTTATACCTGAATTATTTCAATGCTTTATAGCGCAAACGATGCGGCTTGGCACCTTCGTCACCCAGACGACGGCGTTTGTCTTCTTCATATTCCTTGTAATTGCCCGGGAAGAATTCGACATGCGAGTCGCCTTCGAACGCCAGGATATGCGTGGCGATGCGATCCAGGAACCAGCGATCATGCGAAATCACCATCACGCAGCCGGGGAATTCCAGCAGCGCATCTTCCAGTGCGCGCAGGGTTTCGACGTCGAGGTCATTCGAGGGTTCGTCGAGCAGCAATACATTGCCGCCTTGCAATAAAGTTTT
>CAZPCE010000453.1:0-468 GCA_964584915.1 uncultured Arenimonas sp.
CAAATTCGACAAGTTGAGGCCATACACCTTGCACCAACAGGATATCGCCCGGCTCAAGCGGGGTATTGCCCGGGTCCGGAATACTGTCTTCGGCACGCATGACGACAATCACGTCGACGCCGAAAGTTTGTCGGCTTTGAACTTCGACCAAGGTCTTGCCGATCAATCCTGAGCCGGGCAGCAAGCGAAGTTCAGTGACGTATTTCCCCAGTTGCGGCGATTCCTGGAATTCGTTTGCGGCGCGATCCGGCAAAAGCCAGGGGCCGGTAATCAATAAATAGACAATGCCTGCGGCAAGAAAAATAAGTCCGAGTTGGCTAAATTCAAACAGGGTGAAACCCGGCTGGCCCGACTCGACGACCATCGAGTTTACCAGCAGGTTCGTCGATGTCCCGATCAGCGTACACACGCCACCCATTTGTGCGGCATAGGAGAGTGGAATCAATAATCGCGACGCCGGTTTGTGGT
>CAZPCE010000453.1:478-2128 GCA_964584915.1 uncultured Arenimonas sp.
ACCAGCGGCAAAAAAACGGCGACGGCAGCAGTATTGTTGACGAAGGCCGATATCGGACCGATCACGAGCATTATCAGCAGTGCCTGCATCCAAGGCCAGCGCATTTTTGCCAGTCCCGTTCCAAGCCGCCGCAATAAACCGCTCCGTTGCAGGCCCGCACTTAATACGAACATCGCTGCGACCGTGATGGTCGCTTCGCTGCTGAAACCCGACAAGGCTTGTTGTGGGGAAACGAGGCCGAGCACGAGCAAGCTGGCAAGCACTAATAACGCGACAACATCGACTTGCAACTTTTCGCTGACAAACAGGGCAACGGCAACCACCAGCACGGACAATGTAAGCCAAGCTTCCATTCCCATTATTTCGGATTCCTGAAATTCACGCCGTAACGCAGCGGTTTGTCGGTAGGTGTTGTCACCTCGGCAACGGGCGAAAATACCGGCGAGCATTCGATTGCAGCATCGGCTCGTTCAATCCGTACTCGCAAATCAAACCATGCAGCCTGCCCGGTGACGGGGTCGGCATTCGCGTAATCGCCTTTCGGAGTGATATCGGATATCAAATGATTAACCAGAAATCCTTTCTTGGACTCCGGTGCGTTCTTCGCCAATGCCCAGGCACCCTTGCGCTTGCCGATCGCATTCCAGGTCCAGACCGTGTCGGGCTGCATATTGGTCGCGAATTTGCATTGCACGGTAATTCGCCCTTGATGCGAATCAACATGTACCCAATCGAGATCTTCGATTTGATATTTTCCGGCGGTATCGGGATGCAGATATAAATAATTGCGCGCAGTGATTTGTCGCAGCCAGGCATTTTGCGAACCCCAGCTGTGATACATGAAAGGTGGACGCTGCGTGATCGCCGACAACGGGAAATTATTGTTCTTGCTGCCTGCCAACTCCGCACCTTCAAACGGCTCATACCAGATCGGCATCGGGTCGAAATATTTCTCGACGCGTTCGCGATGCTGCATCGGCGGCTGGTGTTCGCCATGGCCTTGCGCGGCCAAGCGGAATTTCTGCAAAGTCTCCGAATACAACTGCAATACGACTTGGTCGGGTTTTACGACAAAACCTTTCTTGGTCGCCCATTCCAGATAATCGCGATTCGCCATTTTGTAATAGCGCGCATTGTCGGGCACTGGCGAATGCCAGAAGCCACCGTGTTTTTTGTATTGTTCGAGTTGATCGGGGTTCGGCTGGCCTTTGCCGCTTACATCGCCGTTTTCACCGCGCCAGCCCGCGAGCAGGCCGACACCAGGCGCACGCTCGTGCCGCAAAATATAATCTTCAAAATCGCGGTATTTCGGTTCGCCGTGTTCATCGAGCAGCGCAGGCAATTTCAAACGTGCACCGATATCGATCAATACCGACTGGAAGCCGCGTACATCACGATCCGGCTGGAATACCGGATGCCGGATAGCGTCGGCTGCACAATCGGCATCCGAGATCGGGCGGTCCAGCATCGAGATTGCATCGAAGCGTTCAAGATAGGTCGTGTCCGGTAGTATCAAATCCGCGTAGGCGACCATCTCGCTGGAATAGGCGTCGGAATAAATGATTTTCGGAATCTTGTAATCGCCGCTTTCATTTTTCGCCGTTAACCCACCCATCGTCTCTTTCGTATTCATGGCCGAGTTCCAGCTCA
>CAZPCE010000454.1:0-2116 GCA_964584915.1 uncultured Arenimonas sp.
TGGAAGACGTCAAGCACAGCATTGCGAGTCTGCAGGCGATACGCGAGATGGGCGTGACGGTTGCCATTGATGATTTCGGTACCGGTTTTTCGTCGCTCAGTTATCTTTCGAAACTGCCGGTAGATATTTTGAAGATCGACCGTTCTTTCATAATTGACATGACCGAATCGCCCGAAGGTCTCTCGTTGGTATCGACCATCATCAATCTTGGCCAGTCGCTGAAGCTTAACCTCGTTGCAGAGGGTGTCGAGACCGAGGAGCAGATGCACCTGCTGCAGTTGCTCAAGTGTGACGAGATGCAAGGTTTCCTTTTCAGCAGGCCTGTACCCAGCGCGAAATTCGAAGCGGAATTCCTGACGGTGCAAACTCAGGACGTATCTGATAAACCGAAGCAATAAAAAAACCCCACATGCCAGGGGAAGCATGCGGGGCTAGGGTTTTGGAAGACCGAATGGGGAAATCCGGCTTCCTGGATCAACTCAGGGGAGGGAGTGATCCGCAACGAACATTGCGTCCGTTACGTATATGAGACACCCCTGGGGATGTAAAGTTCGTGAATACCTGCATTAAATATCGGTAATGTTCAGCCAATATTCACGCCCAAAAAATCGCAGTAAAATCAACAAGATAAAAAGCGAATTTTTACTGCTTTTATGTTAATGGGCCTCATCCCAGTTATTTCCTGACCCAACATCGACAATCAGCGGCACCCGAAGTTCAGCGGCAGCTTCCATGCGCGCCTTTACTTCGCCAACTAGCGTGGCTTTAAAGCTCTCGTCGCATTCCAGCACCAGTTCATCGTGTACCTGCAGCAAAAGTAAGGCCTTGTCCGAATGATTGCCGATCCAGGCATCCACCGAAATCATTGCTCGCTTGATGATGTCGGCTGCCGTGCCTTGCATCGGTGCATTGATTGCGGCGCGTTCGGCCCCGGCGCGTTGCGCCTGATTACGGGACTGGATTTCCTGCAAATACAGACGGCGTCCAAAAACGGTTTCGACAAAACCATCCTCGCGCGCTTTGGCGCGGATGCGCTCCATGAATTCGCGCACGCCTGGATAACGCGCGAAATACAGCGCGATGTAATCCTGCGCTTCGCCGCGGCCGATGCCCAATTGTTTTGCCAGGCCAAACGCACTCATGCCGTACATCAGACCGAAATTGATTGCTTTGGCGGCACGGCGTTGGTCACCACTGACTTCTGCCACGGGAACGCCGAATACTTCAGCTGCGGTTGCCTTGTGCACATCGATACCGCTGGCGAATGCATTCACCAAACCGGGGTCTTCCGACAGGTGCGCCATGATGCGCAATTCGATTTGCGAATAATCGCAGGCGACCAGGATTCTTCCGGGCGGCGCGATGAACGCCTTGCGGATCCGGCGGCCGTCTTCGCTGCGGATCGGAATGTTTTGCAGGTTCGGGTCGTTCGACGACAAACGTCCGGTCGCGGCGCCGGCCTGGTGATAACTGGTATGCACGCGTCCCGTTGTAGGATTGATCATTTCCGGCAGTTTTTCGGTATAGGTACTGCGAAGTTTTGCCATGCCGCGATAATCCAGGATCAGGCGCGGCAATTCATGTTGGTCGGCGATGGCTTCCAGTGCTTCTTCATTGGTTGATGGAGCGCCAGTCGGTGTTTTCACCATGGCCGGAAGCTTCAGTTCATCGAACAACAAGGCACCGACCTGTTTCGGCGAATCGAGATTGAAGCTACGCCCCGCAATTTCAAAAGAACGTTGCTGGGTGTCATGCATGCGTTGCGTCAGATCGGCGCTTTGGCGTTTCAACTCCACCGCATCGATCAGGATGCCGTTGGCTTCCATGCGCGTCAGCACCGGCACCAGCGGCATTTCGATTTCGCGATAGACTTTTTCCAGGCTTGGCGTGGCTTTCAGTTTTTCAGACAGCACGTAGTGCAATCGCAAGGTGATATCGGCGTCTTCCGCAGCGTAGGACGTGGCATTTTCAAGATCGACATCGGCAAACGAAATCTGCTTGGCACCCTTGCCGCAGACGTCTTCGAATTTAATGGTCGTATAGCCGAGATATTTCTGCGCCAGCGTGTCCATGTCGTGGCGCGAAATGCCGGCATTGAACACGAAACTTTCCAGCA
>CAZPCE010000455.1:0-2109 GCA_964584915.1 uncultured Arenimonas sp.
CATGTATGCGATCGTGCAGGCCGAAGATGAAATTGCTTCGATTGGCATGGTGGTCGGCGCCGGCTGGAATGGAGCTCGCGCATTTACGACCACATCGGGACCGGGGATTTCATTGATGACCGAATTTATCGGTCTGGCTTACATGGCCGAAATTCCCGTCACGATTATCAATGTGCAGCGCGGCGGACCATCGACCGGTATGCCGACGCGAACACAGCAGGCCGATATTCTTTCCTGCGCCTATGCCTCGCACGGCGACACCAAACATGTGCTCTTGTTCCCGGAAGACCCCAAAGAATGTTTCGAACATGCGGCGGCGGCACTGGATCTGGCAGACAGAGTGCAAACGCCGCTCTTCGTGATGAGCGATCTCGATATCGGGATGAATCAACGTTTGTGCGAACCGCTGCAATGGGACGAAAGCCGGGGCTTCGACCGCGGCAAGGTCATGACTGCAGAAGAGCTGGAGTCGGGCAAGGAATTTGGCCGTTATCTCGATGTTGATGGTGACGGAATTCCTTATCGAACTTATCCTGGAACACATCCGAGCAAGGGCAGTTTCTTTACCCGGGGTACGACGAAAAATGCCTATGCCGGATATTCCGAACAGGGGCCGGATTATTTGTACAACGTGCACCGGCTTCTGAAAAAATTCGATTCCGCCAAAGCGATGGTGCCGCAGCCGGTGGTCAAGAAAGCAAAACAGACAACGCAATTCGCCGCGATTTATTTCGGGTCGACCAGCCCGGCGATGGCGGAAGCCATCGAAGTACTGCACGCCGAGCACACGCATCTCGATACCTTGCGGCTGCGGGCATTCCCGTTTCCGGATGTGGTCGCGGAATTCATCGCCGAGCATCAAGCCGTGTTCATCGTCGAACAAAATCGCGATGCGCAGATTCGCAGCTTGCTGATAAACGAATTCGGTATTGATCCGGCAAAACTGGTGCCGATATTGCATTACGACGGCACGCCAATCACCGCGCGTTTCATCGGACGCGCGATCAGCTCCGCCATCAATGCCACGAATCTCGCCACGCCGCAAACCTACAAGGTGGCTACACCATGACCTATCTTGCCAAACCAAAACTGCACCATCCCTCGTTGACCGAGAACAAGGCCTGCCACACGCGTCGTGATTACGAAGGCAGAATCTCGACGCTCTGTGCCGGTTGCGGCCATGATTCGATTTCGGCCGCGATCATCCAGGCTTGCTGGGAAATGGATGTCGAACCGCATCGGGTCGCGAAGCTTTCCGGCATTGGCTGCAGTTCGAAAACGCCGGATTATTTTCTCGGCAATTCGCATGGTTTCAATACCGTGCACGGCCGCATGCCGTCGGTACTGACCGGTGCGAATTTGGCGAATCGCGAATTACTTTATCTGGGTGTATCCGGCGATGGCGATTCGGCCTCGATCGGTATCGGACAGTTCGTGCATGTAATGAGGCGCGGCGTGAACATGGTGTACATCGTTGAAAACAATGGCGTGTACGGTTTGACCAAGGGCCAGTTTTCGGCGACGGCGGATCAGGGCTCGACATCGAAGAAAGGCGTGGTCAATGCCGACAGTCCCATTGATATGGTCAGCCTTGCCTTGCAGCTCGGTGCCACTTTCGTGGCCCGCAGTTTTTCCGGCGACAAGAAACAATTGGTGCCCTTGATAAAAGCGGCGATTGCACACAAGGGCGCTGCTTTTCTGGATGTGATCAGCCCTTGCGTGGCATTCAATAATCATCCCGGCAGTACCAAGAGTTATGACTACGTTCGCGAGCATAACGAAGCGGTAAACCGTATTGACGTTATCGAGACGAAGCAGGAGATCGTCGTCGATTTTGCGGAAGGCGAAGTGGTCGAAGTCGAACAGCACGACGGTTCGGTCTTGCGCTTGCGTAAACTGAAAGCCGATTACGATGCCACCAACCGAATTGCAGCGATGAACTACGTGCAGCAGCATCATGCCAAGGGTGAAGTGGTGACTGGCTTGTTGTATGTCGATAGCGAAGCGGGGGATATGCACGAGCATATCAATACGACCGAGACAGCCTTCAATAAATTGACCAGCAAGCAGCTTTGTCCGGGTGCCAGTGTTCTGGACAAGATCAATGCG
>CAZPCE010000456.1:0-2105 GCA_964584915.1 uncultured Arenimonas sp.
CCGTGCTGCGTAATTTACGCCCCCGGTTGAGTGCCCGTCATCGCGTGATGGATGTTGGCAGTGTCAAACAGGGCCCGTGTCGATTGATGGACGAGATATTGGGCACGGACATCGGCCATGTCGGTTGCCATCCCTTGTTCGGTCCCCTCAGCATTGCCCGGGCGGAGCCTTTGCGTGCCGTGCTGTGCCCTAGCGAACAGCATCCCGAAACGGCAAAGCTCGTCAGGGCTTTGTTCGAATCGCTCGGTTGCGAGGTGAGAGAGCAGGAGCCCGGCCATCATGATCGCTACATGGCACTCACCCATGCGATGGCTTTTTTTATTGCACGCGGATTGCTCGATTTGGGAGTCGACAAGGATTTGCATTGGGCACCACCGAGCTTCGCGGCCTTGGCCTCGTCGATTGCCGCCGTGCGCTCCGACGCCGGTCACTTGTTCAATGCCATTCAACTGGAAAATCCCTATGCCGCTTCCACGCGTCATGGATTGATTGAGGCATTGACCTTGATTGATCAACGCTTGTCGAAGGCGTCCGATCCTGGCACGGCAAGCACCGAAATGGATATTCCCGATTTCGGCCAGTCGATACCGGCACTGAAAGAAGTGCGTGAACACATCGATGAACTCGATAACGAATTGATTGCACTGTTGCAGCGACGCAGCGAACTGAGTGCACGCGCAGGGCATGCCAAGCGAGCTAGCGGGGCACCTGTTCTTGACCCGGGACGTGAAGCCGAACTCATGCGGCAACGCGGTGAATGGGCCGAACAGAATGGTTTGCCGGCGGATGTGGTACAGGCCATTTTTCGCCAGATATTGGCAATGAGCCGTCGCGCCCAAGGCTAAGTCTGTTGCAAAAATAGCTTGACGCAGATCAGGGCAAAAGCCGTGGCCGAAAGCGAAAATTCTCGAAACGTTTTCAGGAGAATTTTCATGCAACTGGTATGTCCCGCCGGCAATTTGCCGGCGCTGCAGGCAGCGGTCGATGCCGGTGCCAATGCGGTCTATGTCGGGTTTCGTGATCAAACCAATGCCCGTGCTTTTCCGGGCCTGAATTTCAGCGATGCCGATCTGCGCGAAGGCATCGACTTTGCCCATAAAAATCATTGCAAAGTTTACGTGGCATTGAATACCTATCCCGATAGCGCACGCATCGGAGAGTGGCAGCAGGCAGTCGATCGGGCGGCCTCGTTCGGTGCCGATGCCATTATCGCCGCCGAAATGTCGGTGCTCGATTATGCAGCCCGTACGCATCCGCAAATGCCGCGTCATCTTTCGGTGCAGGGCTCGGCGACCACGGCGCCGGCTTTACGTTATGCCCATGAGCGATTTGGCATTAGTCGTGCCGTATTGCCACGGGTCTTGTCCGTGCAGCAAGTCGAACGCTTGTGCCAGTCCTCGCCGGTACCGCTGGAAGTCTTCGCTTTTGGCAGCCTGTGCATCATGGTGGAAGGACGCTGCCAGCTTTCCAGCTATGTCACCGGTGCCTCGCCGAATCGCCACGGTGTCTGTTCACCGGCGCGTTTTGTCCGCTGGGACGAACACGATGACGGCTCGCGCAGCGTGCGTTTGAATGATGTGCTGATCGATCGTTTCAAGAAAGACGAACCGGCCGGTTATCCCACCGTTTGCAAAGGACGCTTTTCGGTCGGCGATGAAATATTTCATGCGATGGAAGAACCCACCAGCCTGAATACGCTCGAACTATTGCCCCGCCTCAAACAAGCTGGCGTCGTTGCACTAAAAATCGAAGGCCGCCAACGCGGTGTGGCCTATGTCAGTTCGGTGACGCGAATCTGGCGTGCAGCGATTGATCAACTGGAAGCAAACTCCGGCACGTGGGCGGTGGAACCCAATTGGCAATCTGCCTTATCGGCACATGCCGAAGGCCATCAAACCACCCTAGGCCCCTATCACAGGGCTTGGCACTAATGTCCGCGATCACCGAGACACCCATGATGAAATTGAGTTTGGGCCCATTGCAGTATTTCTGGTCACGGGAACGCACGCTGGCCTTTTATCAGGAAGCCGCCCAGTGGCCTGTGGATATCATTTATCTCGGCGAAACCGTCTGCAGCAAGCGACGGGAACTGACTACGCGTGACT
>CAZPCE010000457.1:0-2104 GCA_964584915.1 uncultured Arenimonas sp.
TCTGCAATAAATCGAGCAGTTGGCGTGCGCTGCCGTAAATCGTTTTCACCAGTGGGATGGTGTTGATCAAGCCTTCGACCCAAAGCAAAACGCGCCTTCCGATCACATGGCGTGCGAGCCAGCCGACGCTGAAAATAAAAGACAGCGTAAATGCCAGTGCGATAGCCGTTTGCACCCAGGGCGCACTCATCCAGCCCAGCAGTTCCGGTGAAGCTGCCGCAAGATTGGCGGTGACGGGTTCGATCAACGGTTTGCTCATGTCCGAGAGCAGACCGAAAACGAATTTGAATACGATCCAGACCAGCCAGATCGGAGTCAGCGTGAGCAGGCCGGTGATGAAATGCTTTTGAAGTTTTCCCATGCGCGGATTGTAAAGCATCGGTGCGCCGGGGACGCACCGTGTTTTTTATTTCGCCAATTCGCTCAGGCTGACTTCGCGTACGAGTCTGAAGCCGACATCGTCATAGCCGCGATCGCCGTTTTGATTGCTGGTACGTGTTGAGGATGCAGTGGAAGCATCACGCCAGCTAAGACCCGCAACGGTATAGCGGCCGCTGCCCGCGCTATCGCTTAGCCACTCGCTGGCATTGCCTTGCAAATCGTAGATACCCAGCGGACTCGAAGGCGTGCCGCTGCCTGCCGCAGTGCCTTTGTTGCCGCAGGAAATGACGCCTGCACGGCAAGGATCGCCGGCCTTGTAGCCGACGACGGACCGCCATTCACCTTGGGTAGGCAAACGATAGTTCAAGCCGGTGCGTTTGCTCAGCCACTGCGCGTAAGCGACGGCATCGGCATGGCTGATGCAGACCACCGGATGTTCATTGCTTTGATTGAAGCCGGGTTTGTCCCAGGAAATTTTTCCGGAAAACATCGAAGCGAAGGCATTGCGGCAGACCGATGCAGGGCGGTTGTTGGCCGACGAGAATGCGGCGTATTCACCCTTCGAGACTTCTTCACGCATGATCGCGAGTCCGGCGCGTCCCGCATTCGGAATGCTGGTCAGCACCATGCTTGGGCCATCGGCTTTGACGATATCGCCAACGCGCGGTTGCGGCATCACATTGGCCTTCGACCATGCCGGTTCCAGCAAGCTCTGCTCGATCTCGAATTTCCCCGCCAATGCCTTGGTCGCTGCAATGCCGCTGCTGTTGAGTTCGCTGGTATCTTTTTGCAGGCGGGCAATCAACAGGGCAGGCAATGCATCGCGCAGCGCCAGCCAGGATTTGCCTTTTTTCCGATCACCATCGACGGCAAATTTATCGGCACGTTGATAGGCGGTCTTGGCGGCTTCATCACGCTTGTTTTTGACCGCTTCGTTCAGATTCTTCGCCAGCCCGTCAATCACGATGTCGCTAAGTGCGGCAATGGCAGGATTGGTAGGGGCCGCTTTGCGGGCAGCGAGCAATGATTCGATGGCGTTGTCGCCAGGCGGTGCAGTCAGGCGGTTTTGCTTGATTTGTTTATTGGCACTGGAAATGAATTTCGCGCCGGGTACGGTCGGGTCGTAATCGAGCGTTGTGATCACGACGGCGGATTTAACGCCGGCAAAGGGCGACACGTTCGCGGCCACTTCGGGTGTCGTTGCTGGTGGCACTTCAACAGGTTTGATTTCCGTGTTGGCGGGTTCTGGCGTCGGCACAGGCGCCGGAGTGAGGGGTGCGGGAACTGGCGCAGATACCACCGGTTTGCTTGCTTCCGGTTCGGTTTTTTCGGCAACGAAAAAATTATTTTTCTCGGCCGGCGTTTTGTCGTGGCCGAGCCAGGTTTTCAAACCGAAGCCGATCAAGCCGAGACCCGCCAGCGAGAGCAATACCGGGACCAGCCAACTCTTGCCGCTGCTGGAAACTTTTGTTTTTTTGTCGGCAACGGCTGCCGGGGCCGCGACCGCCTTTTGGCGCGGGGTGTCAGCAAGCTGGTTCAATGCACCAAGCATTTGCTGGGCATTGCGGAAGCGGTTTTCCGGCATTTTCGCCATGGCGCGGTCGATGAAACCCTGCCAGTGTTTTTTATCGGCCGATAAGCGCGGAATGGGATCTTGCGCGTGCATCAGCGCGAGCGCGAGCGGATCATTCGCGAGATACGGCAATCGGCCCGTTACCAGTTC
>CAZPCE010000458.1:0-2103 GCA_964584915.1 uncultured Arenimonas sp.
TACCCACGATAATTATCCATTATCGTGGGTATGTCAATAGAAGAGCAGGGCGCCAAGTAAGGAGGCAAATTCCATGGCAAAAGGCATTACGCAAGAGCAGGTCAACCAAGCCGCCGACAGTTTGTTGCTGGTCGGCGAACGTCCGACGATTGATCGCATTCGTTCGGTGTTGGGTACGGGTTCGCCTAATACCGTTAACCGATATCTCGATGCTTGGTGGGTAAATTTGGGACAACGCTTGACCCAGGTGCAAGTCAAGCTTGCGTTACCTGATGCCCCGGCTGAAATCACGGCACTGGCCAGTCAATTTTGGGAGCAGGCGCTAGCCTCCGCGCGTGCTCAGGCCCAGAATGAAATTGAAGCCGAACGTGAGGTCCTTGCCGGCGAGCGTATGGCGAAGGCCATTCAGCGTGTGCAACTCGAGGAGCATCGAGTAAAAATGATTGCCGAACGCGACGCGGCATATGCGGAGCGAGACATCGCTTTAACTCGGATCACCGATCTACAGCACTTAATTGACCGACAGAACGTTCAACTGAACGACATGTCTCAGCAACGCGACAGCGCTGTATCACATGCTACTGCCGGCAGTGAAGCGCTGGTATTGTTGCAAAGTGAGCTGAAAGTCAAAGAACAGTTATGGAAAGACGAACGCAGCGCGATAGAAACTCTCCATACCACGATGCATGATCGTTGGCTGATCGAAGTCGATCGTGCCCGCCAGGACGAAGCGAAATCGACCGCCAAGCTGAAGCAACTGGAACAAGCCTCCACACTCGCTTCCCGTCAATCATCGGAACAGTTGGCAGATTGCAATAAGCGACTAGTAGCGGCCGATCGTGAAGATGCCAAAAAAACCGCTAAACTGGCCTCATTGGAGGATGAAATAATGCGTCTGCATGCCCAATTAAAGCTGCGGCTTCAATCCAAGATGCCAACTAGTACACTGTCAAAGAAGAAGATTAGTGCGCCAAAAAGTGCCCGATGAGGAAACCGGATGAATTGTGTCGTTTGTGGCAGTCAGAAAGTCTATGACGAGGTTATTGACCAGCCTTATCAATATAACGGCGTCCCGTTGGTGATCGCGGGAGTGTGCCAGCGCCGTTGTGATGATTGCAAGGAATCAATGCTGAGCTTTGATGAGGCTGTGCGCGTCTCGAAATTGCACCTCGCACACAACCGTAAAGTGCTTGACCTGCTGACTCAAAAACAAGGAAGGCAGCAGTAGCGCCTATGTCCAGATCTTTTAGCCCTATAGATCAGCTTATAGAACAAGCACAGACGGACAAGCGCTATGAGCCGGATGTTGTAAGGGCACTACTGCAGATCGATGTGTATGCCCATGTGCCAAAACACGACGATACCGGTCGCCTGAGGTTTATTCAATTTGTAACACCCGAAGGCAGAACCGTACTGCCGTTTTTTACCGACGAAAGCCAGGCCCAAGCAGCCACCGGGGACTCGGTTCGAATTGTGAGGCTCAACGGCCGCCAATTACTGGAAGCTACGCGTGGTGCAACATTAATGCTCAACCCGAATAAGACACCCTGTACGCTGTATCCGGAGGAAATCGCCGCCTTGCTTGACCACGACGAAGTCGCAATCATGGAAAGCGAGGTGATGCCCGAGCGTCAAATGCTCGTGGCAGCACCTGATCCAATACCTACTTGGCTGATCGAGCCCTTGATTTCGCTTTATAAAACCCTTGATTGCGTAGTCGCTGCCTATCTCGCCGAGATACGGTTTAAAGAAAGCACCGAAACGAAGACATTACTCATTGTCGTGTCTGTAGCGACGATAGACGCAGAACGCGCAGCGCGAGCAAGCATCACAACGCTGCAGTCTCTGTGCGAAGGTCGAGATATCGGCGTAGATTTAACTGTATTTGAGCCCGGTAGTCCGCCTGCATGGCTGACCGATTCGGAGATTAAAGAATTCTTTTCACAGGTAACAACTGGACAAGTAATTCACTGAGAGTATTCTGATAATTGCACACGCAAAAACGGTCAAAATACGGCCAAAAAAATATCCGCTAAGCTACTGTTTTTGATGATGAATCAGGATTTCGTGCCCTAATTTTACACGTATCTCGGCTGTACCCCA
>CAZPCE010000459.1:0-2098 GCA_964584915.1 uncultured Arenimonas sp.
GATTTTTATCTCTCGTATTCGCTTTGTGTCTAAGCACTCAGGTTCAGGCGCAACAGACGCTGAAAATAGCGACTTTGGCGCCAGATGGCTCATCATGGATGCGGGAGTTGCGAGTTGCTTCGAAAGAAATTGAAACCGCGACGCAGGGCCGGGTTCTAATCAAGTTTTATCCGGGTGGTGTGATGGGGCCTGATGCGGTGGTCTTGCGCAAGATGCGTCTGGGGCAACTGCAGGGTGGCGTACTGACTTCCAGCGAACTGGCCGCGGTGTACCCGGATGCTCCGGTTTACAGCATGCCTTTCCTGTTTGATAACTGGGCCCAGGTTGATAAAGCCCGCGTACAAATTGATCCGCTGCTTGCCAAAGGCTTTGAAGCCAAGGGCTACAAAATGCTGGGCGCCTCCGGAATCGGTTTCGCTTACATGATGGGCACCAAGCCCATTCGTACTCGTGCTGAAATGAATTCGATCAAGCTCTGGATTCCACAGAATGACGTGATCGCGGAACGCGTTTTCAAGCAAGGTGGCATCACTCCCATTCCGCTACCGCTGGGCGATGTGTTTACCAGCCTGCAAACCGGATTGGTGGACACTGTCGCCAATACCCCGAGCGGTGCCGTGGCATTGCAGTGGCATGGCAAGGTGCGCAGCATGGTGGATTTGCCCATGAGTTTCGTCGTCGGCTTCATGGTGCTGGATATCAAGGCTTACCAGAAATTGAGCCCGGCCGATCAGGCTATCGTCAGCAAAATATTCGGCGCCGCGGCAAAGAAAATGGATGCCAATATCAAGCGTGATGACGATGCTGCGCTGGCAGCGATGAAAAAGCAGGGGCTGGTAATCACCAAGCTCGATGCCGCCGAAAATGCCCGTTGGCGCGGTATCGGTGCGCAAGTGACGACCCAGCTCGAAAAAGAGAAGATTATTTCGGCTGAAATGTTGAATGCCGTGCGCAAGGCTGCTGCAGGGGCGAAATAAGTGTTGGAAAAAGCCCAGCATTACCTGCACCGGTTCGAGACTTATCTATTGGCAGTGCTTTTAATGGCGCTGCTGGTGATGTCGGTGCTGCAAATCCTGCTGCGTGTATTCTTTGATACCGGCTTTCTGTGGGCCGAGCCCGTCAGTCGGCAAGGCGTGTTGTGGCTTGCGTTACTCGGAGCCTTGAGTGCCACGCGCGAGAAAAAACATATCGCGATTGATGCCTTGCCAAGATTGCTTCCTGCCAAAACCCATCAAGTCGTCTGGACGGTTACGCAACTGGCAGCCAGCGGTGTCTGTGCCGCCTTGGCCTGGTACGGTTGGGGCATGGTGCAATTGGAGCGCGAGGCGCCCGGTACCTTCGTGGCGAATATTCCCAGTTGGTGGCCAATGTGCGTTTTCGTCGCCGGATTTGCCTTGATCAGCCTGCGGTTTGTATTCGCGGCTTTCAGTAAGCCGGCGGAGCAAGTCCTGTGATTTGGGCACTGCTCGTGGTGCTTGTTTTGGCTGCAATGGGCATGCCGCTGTTCGCCGTGATCTCGGCCGTCGCTTTCATTGGCTTCTATTTTGGTGGCGCGGATTTGATCATCGTCGCGATTAACTATTATCAGCTGGGCGATATGTCCGGCTTGATCGCGATTCCCCTATTTACGCTGGCTGGCTATCTGCTAGGCGAAAGCGGTGCGCCGAAACGCCTGGTCCGGCTGTCGAATGCCCTGATTGGCTGGATGCCGGGCGGGCTGGCCATCGTTGCCGTGGTTGCCTGTGCATTTTTCACCGCATTCACCGGGGCGTCGGGAATGACGATTGTCGCGGTCGGAGCCTTGTTATATCCGGCGCTGCGCCAGGCTGGATATGCAGAAAATTACAGTCTGGGGCTGGTCACTTCATCGGGTAGCCTGGGGCTTCTCTTTGCTCCGTCATTGCCCTTGATTCTTTACGGCTTCGTGGCCGGACAATTGGGGACCACTCCCGGCGTAACCATGAAGGATCTGTTTCTGGCGGGAATTCTGCCTGGAATATTGATGCTCCTGATCCTCTCCATACATGCCATGTGGATTACCCGGGGGCAGCCCCGTTCCACCACGAACTTTGATGCGAAAGAGCTGTGGGCCGCCGTC
>CAZPCE010000460.1:0-2093 GCA_964584915.1 uncultured Arenimonas sp.
CCAATTCCTTGTCGTCACCAACCACCAGCATGCCGCCGACGATATCGGAATGGCCATTCAAATATTTGGTGGCCGAGTGCATCACAAGATGCGCACCGAGTTCCAGCGGACGTTGCAAAATCGGCGATGAGAAGGTGTTGTCGACGGCCAGGCGAATGCCGCGTTTGCGGGCGAATTCGGCAAGGCGCGCGATATCGACGATTTTCAGCAGGGGATTGGTCGGCGTTTCGCACCAGATCAATTTCGTGTTCGGTTTCACGGCAGCTTCAAGTGCGGCCATATCGTTCAAATCGACAAAAGTGAAATCCAGATCTGCCGAGCGGCGGCGCACGCGTTCGAACAAACGGTAGGTGCCGCCGTAAACATCGTCCATGCAAACCACGTGGCTGCCGGCATCCAGCGAATCCAGGACGGTCGCAGTTGCGGCCAGACCAGACGCGAATGCATAACCGTTGGTTCCGCTTTCGAGCGATGCGACGCAACGTTCGTAGGCAAAACGGGTTGGATTGTGGCTGCGCGAATATTCGTAACCCTGATGCACGCCCGGACTTTTTTGCACGTAGGTCGAGGTGGCGTAAATCGGCGTCATGACCGCGCCGGTGGAGGGGTCCGGTGACTGGCCTGCATGAATAGCGCGGGTGCCGATTTTGTGGTGTTTGTTATCGCTCATTTTGGTTCCGATGTTTGTTGGTGGGTCGGGCCCAAGGGCCCTCCTACGTTGTTATTGCGAACGGCGGCGCAGGTAGTTCAGCAAATCGATGCGCGTGATCAGGCCCATGAATTTCTGTCCGTCGACGATGATGGCGACATGGCCTCGGTCAAACACCGGCAGCAATGCTTCCATCGAAGACGTCACGTCGAGCACATGCAATTTGCTGACCATGGCTTCGCTGACCGGCCGCAGGAACTTCGGTTCGTCGCCGTATACGTGCATCAGCAAATCGCTTTCATCGATGATGCCTACGATCTTGTCGCCATCCATCACCGGCAATTGCGAAACGTCGTACAGCTTCATGCGTTGATAGGCGACCGTGAGCGAATCGTTCGGGCCAACCACGACGGTGTCGCGTTGCGCATACGGACGCAGGATCAGGTCACGCAAATCGCCGTAGGTTTTACGTTCGATGAAACCGTTGTCGAGCATCCAGTAGTCGTTGTACATTTTCGACAAATACTTGTTGCCGGTATCGCAGACGAATACCACCACTTTTTTCGGCGTGGTTTGTTCCTTGCAATATTTCAATGCCGCCGACAGCAAAGTGCCGGTTGACGAGCCGCCAAGTACGCCTTCTTTCATCAACAATTCGCGGCCGGCCAAAAAGCTTTCCTTGTCGCTGATCGCGTAGGCTTTTTTCACGCGGGTGAAATCGGAAATACTCGGCAGGAAATCTTCGCCGATTCCCTCGACCAGCCAGCTTCCGGATTTGGTGCTGAGCACGCCTTCGTTGATGTATTGGGTAAGGATCGAACCAACCGGGTCGGCCAGGATCAATTCAACATGTGGCGCCTGTTTCGCAAAAAAGCGCGACAAGCCGGTCATCGTGCCGGAGGAGCCGCAACCAAAAACGATCGCATCCATTTTTCCATCCATCTGTCCCCAGATTTCCGGACCCGTAACTTCTTCATGCGCTGCAGGATTATCGGGATTGCCGAATTGGTTGATGAAATACGCGCCAGGCGTTTCATTGGCGATGCGCTCGGCCATGTCCTGGTAATAATCGGGATGGCCTTTCGCGACATCGGAACGCGTGAGGATGACTTCGGCCCCCATCGCACGCAGATTGAAAATTTTCTCGCGGCTCATTTTGTCCGGTACGACGAGCACGAGCTTGTAGCCTTTTTGCTGCGCCACCAACGCAAGGCCAATGCCGGTATTGCCGGCGGTGCCTTCGACGAGGGTATCGCCTGGTTTGATTTTACCGGCCTTTTCGGCGGCTCCGATCATTTTCAAACCGATGCGGTCCTTGATGGAACCGCCGGGATTCGTGCACTCGAGCTTCAGATACAACTCGCACAGCCCGGTATCGAGCTTCTGGGCTTTCACGATAGGAGTATTGCCGATCAGTTCAAGAACGCTTTGATGCACCGTCATA
>CAZPCE010000461.1:0-2090 GCA_964584915.1 uncultured Arenimonas sp.
GTGCGGCACTCACGACGATGCGATTCTGTGCCTCCAGATGACTGCCGAGAGGCCAGAAATTGGTTGTCGCGAGCCCCCCGGAAGCCCCGCGTTTTGAGGAGCCGAGTTTTTCAACACAATAGACCCGAAGCGGACGTTTGCAAGACTTCGTTTTGACTTGGTTATGCAACTTCGTTCATATGAGACGGGGCGAACCATTCAGCTTGCGGGTGGTCTATTTGGGTGTAATATCAGGATTGACATGCCTTTGACCCTTCGCCTGCTTCGTTCACGCCGCTTTCGCTTGCTAGCTTCCCTGCTGGTGATGGTGGCGATTCTGTGTAACGGCATTGGTCTGGCACAGGCGCATGTGATGGACGCCAACGAGAATTGCTGTGCCGAGATGATGGGGCATGTGAAATCCATGTCTCACTGTGACGAAGACGCCAAGTCCCCGCATCAGGGGTGTGATGATCAATGCATGGCCCGCTGTATGAGTACTACAGCATTGTTGTCGGTGCCGCTGAATGTTGCTTCGAGTGGTTTAATAGTCACCCCGTTACCACAGCTAAAAGCATCTGAGCATTCCCTGGCCGAGCGCGGCCCAGGCTTGCGACCCCCCATTCATTCCTGACGTTTAACACTGTGATCGCGGCGCACTGCGTCCGCGCGTGTTTACGTTTTATCAGGAATTATCATGAAACTTACTATTTCGTCCGCTTCGCGGCGGATAGCGTTATGGCTGTCGACGTCCGTGCTGGCATTGTTTTTGTTGGCAGCTTGCGACCGCGACAAGCCTTTGAAGGTCGATGCATCGCAGCCCGTCAAGACCTCGGCCACCAGGGATGTCGCTAACAGAAAAGCCATAGCAACCGATGTGCTTTACGTCTGCCCGATGCATCCACATATACAACAGCACGGCCCCGGCGAATGTCCCATTTGCGGCATGACGCTCGTCCAAAAAGCAGTCGCTAAACCGCAGGCAGAACCATCGTCAGACATCCCAATGAAAGACGGTGAAATGAAGCCCGATGGTGCCGATGCAAAACGTATTTTGTATTACTACGATCCGATGCGGCCGGAAGAACATTTCGACAAGCCCGGTCCTTCGCCGTTTATGGACATGCAACTCGTTCCCAAATACGCAAGCGAAGACAGTGGCAACGATAATGGAATCGTCGTCAGTGCTGCGATTATCCAGAGCCTGGGCATTCGCACTGCCAATCCGGTGCGACGGGATGTTCGCACCACGATTCGCGTCCCGGCGAGAGTGGTGGCCGATGCCCGTGGTCAGGCGCGAGTACAAGCTCGCGTTAGTGGCTGGATCGAGCGGTTGTATGTGCGAGCGGTGGGCCAGCAGATTTCTGCCGGCACCGTGGTTGCGGATATCTATTCGCCGGAATTGATCCAGGCCCAGGAAGAAATGTTGTTGGGTACAGAGACTGCCGGCCCGGCCGCAGAACGCTTGCGGCGATTCGGTATTGCCGACGTCGATATTCAAGCAGTACGTCGCGCCGGCAAGGCATCGCGTCGATTGCCGCTGCGAGCCGCCGTCGGTGGCGTAGTCACCGAACTTGGCGTACGCGAAGGCTCCAGTGTGTCACCCGATACGATCATTCTCGATTTGTCGGCTCGCAGTGCCGTGTGGATAGAGGCGCAATTATTTCCGGTACAGAAAATCAGTCTGGGAAATACGATGCGTGCACGTTTTACTTTGCCGGGTTTGCCGGGTCGCGAATGGCTTGGTGAAACAGGCACTGTCGTGCCAGCGGTTGATCCGGTAACGCAAACCGTGGCAGTACGATTTTCGATCAACAACAGCGACGATCTGCCACTCGGCACCGTGCTTGATGGCGTGATTGAAGGTGCTTCACGCCCGAATGTTTTATTGCTTCCGGCCTCTGCGGTGATTCGTACCGCACAGGGTGATCGCGTGATGGTGCAGCACGCTAAAAATCAATTCATGGCGATGCCGGTAAAAATTGGCCAGCGTTATGGCCATGAAATAGAAATTACTGATGGCCTCGCGTTGACTGATCGCGTCGTCACCTCCGGGCAGTTTTTGCTCGATGCCGAAGCGAATCTGCAATCGGGATTTAGCCGTATGGAAC
>CAZPCE010000462.1:0-2086 GCA_964584915.1 uncultured Arenimonas sp.
GGGCTTGATTGATAAAACAATCTTTTGTGGGAGCTGCTTTGGTGGCGATTAAATCCCACAAGCCTCTCGCAGTCTGATCAGCTTATCGCTGCTGAAGCAGCTTCCACAGATGGTCGGCTACACCTTGTCCAGCATCGGAGGCAGCGGACAATGCAATGACGCACACACAGTGCGCAGAAGCTCGGCTTCGGCAATGCTGACCTGGTTGTCCTGGCTGATCGCGGCAACCATTCCTTCAATCAGTAATTCCTTGCTCATCGGTTCCAGGCTATCGAGCGCAGGCCATACCGTTTCGAGCGCATCGGGAAACGAGCGTGTGACCTGATAGTTGATATTTTCGCGCGGCAACACCCGGGACATGCCGGCAACGTAGGCACGCTGCGCGTCGGCCGGATTATCGTGACCGGCCTGCTCCAAAATGTCGATCAAGGTACTGTCCTGCTGCGCCACGTCTTTCAGGCGTTTGTTTCCGCCGCGCCAGGCTTTGCTCGGATCCAGCAAATCGCGTACCTGGGTGCCGAGCAAATGGCCGAGACAGTATTCGTACAAATCGACCTGGCCATCGGCATGCACGAGCGCATAGACCGATTCCATGAAGCGAACCAGCTCGGGACGCGGACGTTGCCGCAAGGTCGGAAAACACAATGAGGCGAGCGGCAACCGGTGCATCGGATTCAACTGGCTG
Organism: uncultured Arenimonas sp.; assembly: GCA_964584915.1. Classification (GTDB taxonomy): domain Bacteria; phylum Pseudomonadota; class Gammaproteobacteria; order Xanthomonadales; family Xanthomonadaceae; genus Arenimonas. Next base: position 686 of record CAZPCE010000462.1, read on the forward strand.
ACCTGAGCAAAAAAATCCTTCACCACAGAAGGCAGTGCGTCGCCGTGGCGGGCACGCAATTCGAAGGCTTGCTTGGCCTGCACTTTCTCGTCCGACGAGTACAGCAACGCGCACATGAGCGGGATGACGCCATGGTGGCTGCGTGCGGCCTGCTGCAGGATGTCCGGAATGCTGCTGGCGATATCGTGCGCGCGTTGGTAATCGTCGGACTTCGGCGAACCGACTTGTTGAATGATCGAAGGCGGCGTCACCCGCATATTGCTTTCCGCCGCCGGAATACTGGCGCCAGCATCAGCAAATCCCAGCAGGCGATCTTCTTCCAGGCCAACCGGCGGCTTCAAGCTCCAGCGTGCCGCCAGTTCTTTTAATTCCGATGGCCGGAAACTCGGATCCAGCGCCTTGATGCGATCCGTCAACGGCGGGTGGGTTGCCATCATGCTGGACATCGCATTGCCGGAACCGAACAGCATATGGCTGACTTCCTCGACATCGGCATTGCTGATTTTGGAACCGTCGTGCAGACCGCCGATTTTTTTCAGCGCACCGGAAATGCCCTTGGTCTGCCGGGTGAATTGCACTGCGCTGGCATCGGCGAGGTATTCCCGCTGGCGACTGACACCGGCCTTGATCATGCGGCCAAAAAAGAGACCGATATAGCCAATTCCCATCAAGCCGAGCGCGATGCCGATGATTGGTGCCGCTTCCTTGTCGCGGAAACGCCCGTGCTCAAGAATTTTCTGGCCGATCAACGCCATCACCATGATTCCGAACAGCAAGCCCATCAATTTGATGTTCAAACGCATATCGCCATTCAGGATATGGCTGAATTCATGCGCGATCACACCCTGCAATTCGTCGCGATTCAGACTGTTCAACGCACCGCGCGTTACCGCGACGGCGGCATCGCTAGGCGAGAAACCGGCCGCAAACGCGTTGATTCCGGCCTCGTCATTCAATACGAAAATCTGCGGCACCGGCACGCCGGAAGCGATGGCGATTTCCTCGACGACATTGCGCAAGCGACGCAAATGGTAATCGGTGGTGTTTTCAGGCACCGGCATCGCACCGAGATGATGCGCCACCGCGGCGCCACCGCTCCGCAAGGACGCGATGCGATACAAGGTGGCGCAACCGATGATGGCCAACACGACTATCGTGCTGATGACCAGCATCGGCACAGGATTCACGCCTTCGGTGAAACCACCCAATGCAATCAGCAACACCAGGTCAATTGCCGCCACGATCGCAAAGACGGCCACCGCGAACAACAGCACCAGACGTTTGGACTGAAGGCGGACGGCGGATTGTCGTTCAAAGAAATTCATGGCTCGGCACCAGGCAATATCATCTTCAAAGCAAAACGCCAGTTGTCACTGGCGTTTGCATAGGGATCAGAACGAG
>CAZPCE010000463.1:0-2078 GCA_964584915.1 uncultured Arenimonas sp.
GCGCTGGCGTCGCTGTCCGCACCATCCGCAAGTCGCCCGACCGCATGGCGGAATTCGGGGACAGCCGTGCCGTGTTGCCGACCGTCGGTATCGACATCCGGCGCTCTCAGTCCGCGACAATCACCGAGGGCGATCTGATCCTGATCGGCACGGAGACTTATCGGATCATCGGCGAACCGATGGGCGATGCGCTCGGGCTCGTCTCGGCCTGCGAGGCTGTGACAACAGGATAGTTGCCTCCTCTAATAGGCTGCAGGATTGACTGGATGTACCATATTATCCGTGCTTGGAGCTGAAGCCTCTGCAGATGGAGGTGCGCCCAGCACTTCAAGTAAATGCTCAAGTTTCTGTAGCAATTCGTCAAATGTAACAACCACTACAGACTTGAGACCATTGCGGAACAGTTCGAACGATTTGAGTTGAGGCCTGCCAGTTGGCGTGCGACCTGCGACGACCATGCCTTGAATTGCGTAGCTCTCTACGTCCCAAACATTTGACGCGTCTTTTAGATTGGTGATCGATTTTTGGAGTTGATATCTTTGGTCGAGAACTTGATTCACGGCTCCCGAAAGTTCTCTGCTTGGAGCATACAAATCACCACGGTATGCGGTCGTCTCAAGCAGATCGGTGTGCGGCGTCTTGATTTCAATTAGAGAAAGGTTGCCACTTGCAGCAGCCCTAACTGCGAAGTCGCTGATCTTATCGCCCGAACCGGTGAATTTTCGTCCACCAACTGACACTTGGTCCCCGAGCATCATGATTGGAAGCCCAAAAGCGAGACGGAGTACAAATGGATTGTCAACGAAGAAAGCTTGCCAATTTCCTTCCTTATGCTTCTTTGTGAGCATCGTTTTGAGGCGAGCCAGGAGACCTTCTAGGGTGACTAGCTCTATCTCCCGGTTTAGCTCCAGAAGTGCCTCAGGTTCGCTCCGGCTTATGGATCGCGCTGCGGATTTCGTGGCGCTTACTACGGCATCACGATCCTTCGCAGAAAGGGCGACGCTCCGCGCCAAGCTGTTCCCAATTGCATCGAGAATTGCATCCTTCTGGTAGGGGCGAAATTCCATTGGAAAGCGGCTTGGATCAATCGCAGTCAGAAGCGCGTTGTGAACAAAAACGCGCTTCTCATCGTTCGCGATTGTCAGTGCTTTGTCATGAGCTCGATTTATGGCCTTGCGCGTGTCATCAAACATCTTGGCGGAGAGAACGTAACTTTTCCCGTCAAGTTTTGGCAGGCCATCGGATCGTCCACGCCTGATCTTCAGATCGGTGACACTTCCGATATCGTCAATCGCCTCAGGCAGGTATCGCAAGTCCCAGTTTAACCCAAGGCCGAAGAACGGGTCGCGAACGAACCCTGCTGGTAGATTGCGTAAAGAATCTTTTGCCTCATCGAGATCGACAGGCTCACCAAAGCCGAATCCTTCAAGCGTTATCGTGAGGAGACTATCATGTTTTGGGAACAAAAATGTTCGACTCGTTGCCGTCGTGTTGAGCGGGTAAATCTTCACGACATCTGTCTTCGCATTTCCTTCTACAAGTAGGATCGGCTTACTGGGGGCAGCGAAATCATCGTGATTTTGTTCGGCAATTTGGGCAGCGATACGAACGGCATCAGGAGCAGGGGCGTAGCTAATCTTCCAGACCTTCGCACGAGAAACGGCAAAGCTGAGGACTGCGCCTTCTTCTGCGGTCGCAACATATCCTGTCCGGAATCGATTTGGCGGCAGCGGAATCACTCCTTCTAAGTCGTTTGACGCGCTCAGTTTGCAATACAATCACTATTAGCAAAAGGGTAGGCCGTTTTGTCATGCGCTTCACCATCCAGCGTCCCGATCTCGGCAAAGCCCTTGCTGAAACCGAGAAGGATATCGAACGCGCTGTCACGTCGGGGATGCGCGACGCCGCTGATGGCCTGAAGCAGGATCTCCGTGAAGATGTCGTCGCGGCTGGGCTCGGTGAACGGCTGTCTCGCACATGGCGAGGAAAGACCTTCCCCGAGGTAAGCGAAAGCGCCGAGGCTGCAGCCTATGTCTGGTCGCGGGCGCCGAAGATCGTCGATGCCTTTGACCGGGGCG
>CAZPCE010000464.1:0-2070 GCA_964584915.1 uncultured Arenimonas sp.
GTGGCACGAATCGCCTCCAGCACGGCGCGTTCGTTTTCGCTGAGTTCCTGCCTTGCGGCAACATGATTCGAACTATTCAGGGTCAAGGTACTCATGCGATTTTCCTCTTGCGTTTCCTGGTCTTGAGTTGCTGCATCAAACGATCATTCTCATCCGAGAGTTGCTGCAGGCTGCGATTGTCGATCACGCTGGACATCGCATCACGCACATCGCCCATCAAATACCGGAGTGCGCAGTGCTGCGGATCCAGGCATTCTTCGCACGGTTTGTATGCGGTGACACTGGCGCAACGAATCGGTGCAATCGGTCCGTCAATCACCCGAACAATATCCCCGATCGTGATCAGATCGGCATTGCGTGCCAATGCGTGGCCGCCTGCCGCACCACGTTTGGTATCGATAAGATTCGCATCACGCAACTCGACCACCCCCGCCTCGAGAAACGGCTCTGGAACACCCGCGTCGGCAGCAAGTTTTCTCGCCCGCAGACGCTCCGGCGCATGCCTGGCAAGGGTACTGAGTGCCCTGAGGGCGTATTTGGCTTTCATCGTTAACATATTCCATACAGAATCTATATGGATTAAAAATAGGCGTCAAGCACCAGGGTGAAAATCGACCATAAGGAATATTTATATGCAGATAACGGAAGGTATTACGCCAGTATTTATGCGGCGCCCGAAAAAATAATTGTGCGTCGCACCATTCAAAGCAGCATTCAAAAAGAAAGCAGGATGAGCATTTCCCTTCAATATGATGTGCTGATGATCGGCATGGTGGGCCGTACCCACCCTACTCGTTATTGTTTCGCTTTTTCTTTTGCGCGAATGGCAAAAAAAATACCGATGATGCTGACGACTGCCCAGGCCGCTTCCATCACGATGGCCGGCATATTCGGTTTATACATCAGCGATATCAAAATCAGGATTGCCCCGACCAGATTGATCAGCGGATACCAGACGCCATTGCCGTCCATTTTTCGCGCCTGCAAAAAACTGTAGGCAACCAGCACCATCAAAACGCCGGCGTAGCCGATCAGGTCGGGCAAGGAACTCATGCCGGATCGGCTTTTTTCTTGGCGAGATGGCTGCGAACCAATCCGAACACGCTGATCAATATCCAGACAATCTGGATGGTGATCGAGGATTTATTGGGCTCGTAGTAAAGCGAAATCAGAATGAGTATCGAGCCGACAATATTGGCCCATTGATAAAGCGAACTATCGGCCGCGAGCTTGCCTGCCTGCAGCGCGAAATAGGAACTCAACACGCAACCGACGCCGAGAAACCCGACGTAGTCATACCAGTTCAAATTCATTTTGCGACTCCGACTCGCTGGCGAACGACTTCGAACAAGGCTACGCCGGTCGCAACGGAAACATTCAAACTTTCCATTTCGCCCGGCATCGGAATTTTCACCAGACCATCGCAATGCTCGCGCGTCAAACGGCGCATGCCGTCGGCTTCACCACCCATCACGAGCGCGACATTTCCCTTGAAATCGATTTGATGGATGCTGCTGGTCGCCGCACCATCGAGACCATAGACCCAGACTCCGGCGTCCTTGATTGAACGCAGCGTGCGGGCGAGATTCGTCACCGAGAAAATAGCGATACGATCCGCCGCACCAGCCGAAGTTTTACGGACGGTCGCATTGATCGGCGCCGCTTTGTCTTTCGGAATAACCACCGCGGTAACGCCGGCCGCTGCTGCGCTACGCAAACAGGCACCCAGATTATGCGGGTCCTGCACGCCATCCAGCACCAGCACCAGGGCTTTACCATCGGCCGCTTCGATCAGCGGAACGAGTTCGCTTTCTTCAAGCGATTTCGCCGCTTCATAGCGCGCGACTACACCTTGGTGGCGAAGATCCCCGGCAACACCGCCGATGGCCTGCGAGTTGACTTTACGTACCGAAATATCGAGCTGACGCGCACGCTCTTCGATTTCGACCAGACGCGGATTTTTCGCGCCGGCTTCGATCAATACTTCGCGTACATGTTCCGAATCATGTTCCAGTGAAGAGGCGACCGCATTGATGCCCGCAATCCACGAAGATGTCTTACTCATTACTC
>CAZPCE010000465.1:0-2063 GCA_964584915.1 uncultured Arenimonas sp.
TGCTGGGCCAGGCTTTGATTGTTTCCGGATGCGGTATTCAGCAATGGGTTCATGCTGGCATTGCCATTCACGCCCACCATGGAGTTTGGCGACAAGATCGGCGAGAAGTTCTTGTTTGCCCGCATCAACTCGGCGGCCAATTCCGCACGCGGTCCCTGAATGCAATGCGTGCGGTACAGCTCGGTCAGCTTTTTCGGCGCACGCAGCACCGTGCCCTGCGCGATATAGGTATCGGCGTCGTAACGCGGATTCAAATTGCGCAATACGCGGAACCAGCCATCACGGTTGTCCACATTGCCGAGGCAAATCGTCAACTCGTTGATCGAACTTGCGCGAGCGAGTGTGAACTGATCCGGGGTCGTATCGATTTTAGGAAATGTCAGGCCATATTTTTTCGGATGCAGGAACAACCAAGCGGCGGCAATCACTTTAGGCACGTAGTCGCGGGTTTCCGCAGGCCACTGGTTATAGACCTCGGGCGACCAAAAGCTTTTTCCGGCCGATTGATTGTAGATGCGCAGTGCACGCCCTTCACCACCGTTATAGGCGGCGATGGTCATTTCCAGATTGCGGTTCAATTCCGAGAAGCGTTCGTTTACATATTGCGCATTGGCGCGTGCTGCATATTGCGGATCGAATCGGGTATCGAAACCGGTCGCGTCGCGGCCCAAACCAAAGCGGGTACCGGTGCCGTACATGAATTGCAGCGGACCACTGGCGCCGGCACGCGAAATGGAATGCACGCGTCCACCGGATTCTTTCGCCATGATGCCGAACAGCAGGGCTTCCGGCAGGCCGGCTTTTTCATATTCCGGCGACATCAGGTAACGCATGTACTGGTAATTTTCCCAGGAATCGATCAGGAACGAACGCTGTTGCGTCAACCAGTCGCGAATCGCCGCCTGGATCGGCTCATTCATTTCAACCATGCGTTCCAGGCTGCGCCCGTCATTGAGCAGGCTCATCGATTTCTGGGCTTCCGGAGACTGCGACAGAATCGGCGAATCCTCGTCTGCGAGGCCGGGCTCGGTAACCAATTGCCCCAGGTCATGCGATTTAAGCAGGCTCTCGTAAACCGTAATGACTTTGCCAACTTCGCAACCTTTGGTTTTCAGGCACTGTGTCGCGATGTCTTCGATATCTTCAAGCGCCTTGTTCATTTGCGCCATGCCGTTGTTGTCGCCGTTGGCAAGTATCACCTGGGCTTGGCGATAACGTTCGCTGGCCTGCTCCATCTGCGTATACAGCGGAGCCAATTTATCGGGTCTGGTGGCTGCATGGACCAGCGATGGTGGCAATGCCATTAACAACACAAAAACAAGACGCTTATTAAACATGGAAACTCCTTGAACAATACTGTGCAGGGTATCGGCTGCTGGTCTGAACTACAAGGTTTAACATTTCTCTTTATGGCACTAGAATCGAGGCCTCACAGGAGAGATACATGAACGATATTCTGGTTGGCAAAGGCGACGTGCTCGTGCAACTGCTCGCGAAATACGGCAATCGGCACGGATTAATTGCAGGCGCCACCGGTACCGGCAAATCTGTCTCCCTGATGGTATTGGCAGAGGGCTTCTCGAGGCTCGGAGTTCCCGTCTTCATGGCCGATGTGAAAGGCGGTGTGAGCGGGCTGTCGGTTGCTGGCACGACAAACGAAAAAATAACGTCGCGCATTCAGCAAATCGGCATCGAAGGCTATGTGAATGAAGCCAACCCGACGGTGTTCTGGGATTTATACGGCAAGAAAGGCCATCCGATTCGCACGACCGTATCCGAATTTGGGCCGACACTTTTCAATCGCATACTCGAATTGAATGAAACGCAAAGCGGTGTGCTGGATATTGCATTCAAACTCGCCGACGACGAAGGTTTGCTATTACTGGATTTGAACGATCTGCGCGCACTGCTGAATTTCGTTTCGGAAAATAAAACCGATATTTCCAAAAAATACGGATTGGTGAGCCCTGCATCCGTAGCGGCGATTCAGCGCGCCCTGCTCAGGCTTGAGCAGGAAGGCGGCGAAGAATTCTTCGGCGAGCCCGCACTCGATCTGAATGATT
>CAZPCE010000466.1:0-2061 GCA_964584915.1 uncultured Arenimonas sp.
GTTGAACAAGCCTTCGGCGGGGCCGACCGGATCAGTTGAATCGACGATGATCAGGTCGATGCTTTCCGGCGCGGCGTTTTCCATGTAGGCGATACCGTCATCGAACATCACGGTGGCGCGCGGGTCACTATTGCTTTCGCACAGTTCGGGAAAATATTTTTCGGCCATGCGGGTGACTTGCTCGTCGATGTCGCATTGCACCGCGGTTTCGACACCCTTGTGTTTCAGCACTTCGCGCAACGTACCGCAATCGCCGCCGCCAATGATGACGACATTCTTCGGATTGGCGTGCGTGAACAGCGGCGCATGCGCCATCATTTCGTGATAGAAAAAATTGTCGCGCGTGGTAACCATCATGGCGCCATCAATCGTCATGATATTGCCCCAGTCGGTGCTCTCGAACATTTCAATTTTTTGAAACGGCGATTGCACTTCGTCGAGTTTGCGCGTGATGCGGAAACCGATGGCCGAGCCGGTGTAGGAGAAGTTTTCGTAAAACCAGGTGTCGGACGGGGTCATGTCGGGCTCCAAAAGGCAATCCGCGTGATTACGGGGCCGCGCATTGTAGCGAAAACGCAGCATTTATGTGGGTACAAAACGTTACAATACGCTCTCATTTAGTTTGCCGACAGGTTCTGCCATGACAGCTTGGTCTTTAGCCCGCGCCCGCCACACCTATTCGGTGCCGTTCTGGAGCGAGGGTTATTTTGATATCAACGAAAACGGCGAGATGTGCGTATTGCCGCAGGGGCCGGAAGGTCCGAGCCTGCCATTGCCGGGCTTGGTTGAAGAGTGCCGTGCCGCCGGTTTGAAGCTGCCCTTGCTGCTGCGCTTCTCCGACATTCTTGGCGATCGTCTGAGCAAGTTGCAAACGGCGTTCGCGAAAGCGATGCAGGATTTGAATTATCCCGGCGGTTATACAGCGGTATATCCGATCAAGGTGAATCAGCATCTCGGCGTTGCCGGCGAACTCGCCGCACAAGGTGGCGAAGGTTTTGGCCTTGAAGCCGGCTCGAAACCGGAATTGATGGCCGTGTTGGGTTTGGCGAAACCGGGCAGCATCATTATCTGCAACGGTTATAAAGATCGCGAATTCATTCGACTGGCATTGCTCGGCCGCAAACTCGGATTGCAAACGTTTATCGTGGTCGAAAAACCTTCCGAACTCGACATCATTCTGGAAGAAGCGAAAAATCTCGACGTATTGCCGGGTTTGGGTGTGCGCATGCGTTTGGCATCGCTCGGTGCCGGCAAATGGCAGAACAGCGGCGGCGATAAAGCGAAATTCGGTTTGTCGCCGCGCCAGGTTTTGAATCTGGTCGAGAAACTTAAAGCGGCGAATATGCTAGAAGCTTTGCAGCTGCTGCATTTTCACATGGGTTCGCAAATTTCCAATGTGCGCGACATCGCCAACGGCATGCGCGAAGCGGTGCGTTATTTTGTCGAGTTGTCCGCGATGGGTTGCGGCATCCGTTTCATGGATTCCGGCGGTGGTTTGGCCGTGGATTACGAAGGCACGCGTTCGCGCGGTTATTGCTCAATGAATTATGGTCTGGATCAATTCGCCCATAACCTGATTCAACCCTTGAGTGAAGCCTGCGAAGAACACGGCCTGAAACACCCGATGATGATCACCGAAGCCGGGCGTGCGATGACCGCGCATCATGCGGTGATGATTGCAAACGTGTCGGAAGTCGAAGCTGCCCCGCAAGGTTGCGTGGTCGCCGTCGAGAAAAACGAACCGATGGTGTTGAAGCATTTGCGCGAAGTGCACCATGCGCTCGATCAACGTCCGGCACTGGAACTGTTCCATGAAGCGCAGCACTTTCTGTCCGAAGGCCAGACCTTGTATTCGCTGGGACAGATCACGCTGGAACAACGCGCCAAGCTCGATGATATTTTCTACGCCATCGCCCATGGCGTTCGCGCACGTTTGACCGGTGAAGAGAAATCACATCGCGACGTGCTCGACGAATTGAACGAACGTCTGGTCGATAAATATTTCGTCAATTTCTCGGTATTCGAATCGATTCCCGATGTCTGGGCGATTGACCAGGTATT
>CAZPCE010000467.1:0-2059 GCA_964584915.1 uncultured Arenimonas sp.
GACTTGAATAAAGTGACCAAAGCCCTGGCAATGGCGAACGAAGCCCACGATTCGGCATTGAAGCGGCTATCATCAGGCAAGGGAAACCTGGTGCGCCAAACCGAGCAAATCAAGGCGCTGGGAGCCAAGACCAGTAAAGCGATACCTAACAATCTTCTTGAAGACGATGCCGACGATTCACTGGGTAAACCTGGCATTGATGAATAAAAAAAACGGCGCAATGTGCGCCGTTTTTTTTCACTAATCAGGTGTCGCTTATGCGTGAGGTTCTTCGCCTTTCTGCAGGCGCGAATTGCGCATGCCGTAGAGGAAGTAAAGAATGATCGCGCCGAGCACATACCAGCCGAAGAAGATCAGAACGCGTGCTTCCACGGTAAAGATCAGGGCGAAGCAGGAGACGATGCCCAGCAGCGGAATGACCGGATAGAGCGGAACGCGGAAACCACGCGGGATATCCGGATGGGTTCTACGCAACCAGATCACGGATAAGCAGACGATGCCGAAGGCCGCCAGTGTTCCGACCGAAGTCATGTCGCCCAATGTGTTGATATCGAAGAACGCCGCTGCAATCGCGGTAATCAGGCCGACCAGAATGGTGTTGACCCATGGCGTCTTCAATTTTGGATGAACGGTGGCGAACACCTTCGGTAACAGGCCGTCGCGTGCCATCGTGTAGAAGATACGGGTTTGGCCGTACATCAGCACCAGGATCACCGAGGTCAAGCCGATTATTGCGCCGATTTTCACGGTCTTGGCAAACCAGCCCCAGGCCGGGCCAAGCGCATCAACGGCGACCGCAACAGGATCGGGCACATTGAGCATTTTGTAGTTCACGATCAGGGTCATCACGATCGAGACAAGGATGTACAGAACCGTACAAATCACCAATGAGCCGATGATGCCGAAAGGCATGTCGCGTTTAGGATTCTTGGATTCCTGACCGGCGGTGGAAACTGCTTCAAAGCCAATATAGGCGAAGAACACGATGGAGGATGCGCGGAAAATACCCCCCCAGCCAAATTCACCGTCTTTGCCCGTTGCTTCAGGAATGAAGGGATCCCAGTTTGCTTTCAGTGTGTCGAAATGCTGGATGACATACCAGCCGCAAATGATGATGAAAGCAATAATCACGGTAGCCTTGATGGCAACGATCAAATTGTTGACCTTGGCGCTTTCCGACACGCCGATGATCAAAAGTCCTGCGAGGGCGGCACAGATCATGAAGGCCGGAAGATTGAAAAGTGCAGTGACGGGGTTGCCGTCTGCGCCAATCAATGCAACGCCGTCTTTCATTACTGCATGACCATAAGGCCCCGTCAGCTCAGGTGGTATAACCATGCCGTAGTCGCCCAGAAGGCTGACCACGTAGCCCGACCAACCAACGGCTACGACGGATGCCGCAAGACCATATTCCAGCAGGAGTAGCCCGCCCATGATCCAGGCAGCAAATTCGCCCACCGTGGTGTAGCTGTATGTGTAAGCCGAGCCGGAAACCGGCAGTGTGGAAGACAACTCGGCGTAGCAGAGGCCCGCGAGTCCGCAGACCACACCAGCGACCAGGAAGGAGAGAAGTACGGCCGGACCCGCATGCAATGCAGCCGCATTACCGGTACGAACGAAGATGCCGGCACCGATGATGCAGCCAATGCCAAGGAATACCAGATTCCATGGACCCAATGTCCGTTTCAGTGTGCTGGTCTCGGTTTCCCGTTGCACTTGCTCGACTGTCTTTCGCAATAGCAGTCGGGACATAAGCCCTGTATTCGGTGTGCTCGCCATCAATTTCTCCCCTCACTAGAATTATTGTGTGTTCATGAATGAGCCTTTCGGCAGAACTTGCCGGGCGATTATAACCATCGCCCGGTAATCCGATAACATACCCCGCACAGATAGCGAGGCGCAAGTAAGAACAGGCATTTTCCGCCTCTTGCGGCTTATTTAATCAACAAACCCGGACTGTGCTTGAACAATTGATTGTTCCGTATCAAGCGCCCATTTTCACGAGGTCATTTTGGACAATTTTTCACCAGCACAGCAGCAAGTCTTGAACTTGCTGAAT
>CAZPCE010000468.1:0-2046 GCA_964584915.1 uncultured Arenimonas sp.
CAGCGCCGAAATGCTCGACCACATGGCCTGGGATGGCTTGACCAACCCCTATGACAAACAGCCGATGGGTGGTTTCGGCGAATTGTGTGCGGAAAAATACAATTTCACGCGTGCAGAACAAGATGCTTTCGCTGCCGAATCGGTTCGCCGCGCATTGGCTGCTCAGGCAGACGGCTCATTCAGGGACGAAATTGCCCCGGTAACCGTTGCCACACGCAAAGGTGAAGTCGTATTTGACACCGATGAACAGCCTGGCAAGTGCGACATCAGCAAGATCCCTGGCCTGAAACCAGCTTTCAAGAAAGATGGAACGATCACCGCTGCCAGCTCATCCAGCATTAATGACGGTGCCGCTGCACTGGTTTTGATGAATGAAAGCCTAGCCCAGTCAAAAGGCCTGAAGCCGCTGGCACGAATCCTGGCTCATAGCACCCACTCTCAAGCCCCCGAGTGGTTCACTACTGCGCCAGTAGCCGCTATCGAGAAAGTCCTCAAAAAAGCCGGCTGGGCCGTGGCGGATGTGGACCTGTTCGAAGTCAACGAAGCCTTTGCGACGGTTGCCATGGCTCCGATGCGCGAACTGGCAATACCCCACACAAAGCTGAACATTAACGGCGGTGCCTGCGCCCTGGGGCACCCTATCGGCGCCAGCGGCGCCCGTTTGATCGTGACCCTGATTCACGCTTTGCGTAAGACAGGCGGCAAACGGGGCGTTGCAGCGCTTTGTATTGGTGGTGGTGAAGCGACCGCCATCGCAATCGAGCTGCTCTAAATAAGCCGGCAAGGCCAAACCGTGTTGCCGGAAAAGCTTTGCATACAAATCACTTGACTACTGCAAAGATAATGGCATCATATCCGGACGTGCGCCGTATGCGCACGTTTTGTTATTAACAATATTGTTTAACGTCTAGACGAGGAAATACCCATGTCCCTGAATAAAGCCCTGCTCGCACTGGCCCTGGCCGCTGCTCTGACCGCCTGCACCAAAACCGACGAAGCTGCTACCGACGCTGCTGCAACTGACGCTGCTGCGACCGTTGACGCTGCTGCTACCGACGCTGCTGCAACCGTTGACGCTGCTGCTACCGACGCTGCTGCTGCCGTTGAAGGCGCCGCTGCTGACGCTAAAGACGCAATGGCACCTGCCGCTGCTCCAGCTGCTGACGCTGCTGCTCCTGCTGCTGAAGGCGAAAAGAAGTAATAACTTCTTTACCCTGAGTCACAAAAAACCGCTGGTGCAAACCGGCGGTTTTTTTTCGTCCGTTATTTGCCGGCGCCGGACCACTTCGTCGTCGTACTAGGCTGAACTTCCCATAGCGATTAAACTTAAGACCCTTCGTGATGGGCTCGTGCAATGCCAGTTATCAAGTCTTTGATTGAACCCAGGTCCCCCGAGTTTCAGGAAAATCACGCGCACTTGTCTTCCCAGGTAAGGGATTTTGAAGAACAACAGCACAGGATTGCATTAGGTGGTGGCGAAAAAGCGCGTTCAAAACACACGGAACGCGGAAAATTGCTTCCACGTGATCGCATCACGGCCCTGCTAGACCCTGGCTCACCGTTTTTGGAGCTCTCCTCGCTTGCCGCCCACGGCATGTTTGATGATCAGGCGCCTTGCGCCGGCATCATTACCGGTATTGGCCGCATTCACGGCACCGAAGTGATGGTCGTGGCCAACGATGCAACGGTTAAAGGCGGCACTTATTTCCCGATTACGGTCAAAAAGCATTTGCGTGCGCAGGAAATTGCTTTTGAAAACCGCCTGCCATGCATATATCTGGTGGATTCCGGCGGCGCCTTTTTGCCGATGCAGGACGAAGTCTTTCCTGACAAGGAACACTTTGGACGCATTTTCTACAATCAGGCTCGCCTGTCGGCAGAAAATATCCCGCAAATCGCTGTTGTGATGGGCTCGTGCACCGCCGGCGGTGCCTACGTTCCCGCCATGTGCGACGAAAGCATCATCGTCAAGGAACAAGGCACGATCTTCCTGGGTGGCCCGCCATTGGTAAAAGCGGCGACGGGCGAAGTCGTTGATGCCGAAAC
>CAZPCE010000469.1:0-2029 GCA_964584915.1 uncultured Arenimonas sp.
TCGCTGCTCGCCGCTTTCTCGCAGGGCTTCATGCTGGGAATTTACATTCTGGGTTTTGAATACACACTCAGCCATGTCATTTTCGCCATCTTTATCGGCCTGAGTCTTGTCGCGGGTTATGCCTTGCTGGGGGCCTGCTGGTTATTGCTGAAAACCGAAGGGAAATTATTCCGTCGCGCGGTGCGCTGGGCCTACGGCAGCTTATGGCTGACCGGCCTCGGGATCGCCGCAGTTTCCATCGCGACGCCGTTGGTAAGCACACGCATCTTCGAAAAATGGTTTGCGTTGCCCGAGCTGCTGATGCTGCTTCCTATCCCCGCGCTCACCGCAGTTTGTTTCCTGATTTGCGAACGCCAGTTGCGGAAACTGTCCATTGGCCTGCACGAAAAAATATGGGTGCCCTTTGCCTGCGCTATCAGCCTGTTTGTGCTGGCTTTCATCGGCCTGGCCTATAGCCTGTTTCCGTATCTTGTGGTCGATAAACTTCGCTACGATCAGGCCGCATCGGCGCCGGAATCGCTATTCATCATGTTCATAGGAGTGGCGATTACCCTGCCCGCCATTTTGTTTTACACGGCATATTCCTACCGCGTGTTCTGGGGCAAGGCTACCGACTTGAGTTACGACTGAACATGCAGGAGGCCCCTTGGGGCCGACATATACTGTCGCCCGCAAGCGGCCTCCTGCGTTCTTGCCTTCAAACGCTACCGATAAAATCCTTCTTGCCGACCTGCACGCCGTTATGACGCAAAATCGCGTAGCTCGATGTCAGATGGAAATAGAAATTCGGCAGCCCCGCATGATGCAAATACGGCGCGCCGACATATTCGCGTTTGGTACCGTCGCGCATTGGAATGGAAATCGCACGGGTTTCCGAACCTTCGAATTGTTCCGAAGTGATGGTGTTGATGTAGGCAATCGTTTTCGCGATACGGGCCTTGAAATCGGCAAGGCTGACTTCGTTGTCTTCAAAGCTCGGCACTTCGACACCGGCCATGCGCGAGCTGATGCTCTTGGCAAAATCGCAGGCAATCTGGATCTGGCGGCCGAGCGGGAACATGTCCGGTGCAAGCCGTGAACCGAGAATATTGCCGATATCGCATTTCAAGCTGTCGGCATGCGCCTGGGCCTTGTCGAGACAGGCATCGAGGGCATTCAAACTGCGGGTAAATGCGGGAATGGTGGCGTCATACATGGGATGAGTCATGGGGTTGCTCCTTGAGGGGACTGCATCATCGCATAGCCGCGAGTCGAATTAATTACCGCTCCCGAACACTGCAAAAGCCTGAATTTAGGACAATCTTTCGATTTTCCATGGCTTTAGGGGCAGTAAATCATCCCGTTTCTTGAGATAATTCACGGTCTTGACCCCGTAGCTCAGCTGGATAGAGCGGTCCCCTCCTAAGGGACAGGTCGTACGTTCAAATCGTATCGGGGTCGCACCTCATTCTTTTCACTGTTTGGAGCTTCACATGACTCACCCAGTTTTAGCCGCGCTCGGCCTGAGCGAAAACGAATCCGGAACCTATCTCGGACACGGAGAATGGTCAAAAACACAGGATGCGGGCGTACTGGAACCGATCAACCCAAGCAATGGCGAACTACTCGGCCGCGTGTATGCCTCCAGCCAGGCCGATTACGACATCATCATGGAACGCGCACAGGCGAACTTCAAAGTCTGGCGCACCACACCTGCGCCGAAGCGCGGCGAAGCAATTCGTCTCTGCGCCGATGCCCTGCGTAAACACAAAGACGCGCTGGGTTCCTTGGTAGCTCTGGAAATGGGCAAGATCAAACCGGAAGGCGACGGCGAAGTTCAGGAAATGATCGATATCGGCGATTTCGCCGTCGGTCTGGCACGCCAGCTCTACGGCTTGACCATGCATTCCGAACGCCCGGGTCACCGCATGTACGAGCAGTATCAACCGCTCGGTATCGTGGGCATTATTTCGGCATTCAATTTCCCGGTGGCCGTCTGGGCCTGGAACAGTTTCCTCGCGGCGATCTGCGGCGATATCTGCATCTGGAA
>CAZPCE010000470.1:0-2028 GCA_964584915.1 uncultured Arenimonas sp.
TAGCAGGTGTAACGGCTTAAGTCGTTATTGACGTGGCAGGTTGAACAGGAGGCGTTGTGGTTACGATCCAGCACGAAAAACCGGTCATGATTGAATGTCGAGGGTTTCCACTGTTTCACACTATGGCATTGCTGGCAGTTGCCCTGTATTTGACGATGGAAGTTATCTTTCGGTTTTCGATGGCAGCCATCACATTGCAAGCTCGTATTGTTTGCCAGCAGATCATGGTTGAAAGTCGCGCTCTTCCAGGCGTCGGTAGTGTGGCACTGGTTGCAGGCCACGGTCGATTGCATGTTTTTGTGAAGATTATTGTCGGGCCTGGCATGGCAACTATCGCATTTCGTCCTGACATCCGGTTTGATAAGCGAATGCGAAAACGGCTTGCGACTGTGGCGCGTCAACTTTGGTCCTACATGGTCGCTATGGCAGGCAACACAATCCTGTTCGAGTAATTGCTGGTGAAACGCGACCTTTGATTTTCCTTTCGGCAACGCCTTGCCTTCGGTTGTGCGTATGCCGATGTCTGCAATGACATGGCAGCTCTGGCAGCGTTCCGGCGACGCACCGCGCAAGGCGCTATGGCAGGCAAAACAATCGGTCGCAATCCCTGCATGCGCAGGCATCACTGGACCCGGGCTGACCATCAAATGCGGAAACACGAATACGAGCGCGATCAGTATCGTCAGGTTGACCGCGATGATCGAGAAAACCCAGGGCCGTTTCATTTCCAGCCCCAGAAAATAAACACGCTGATGATATGGGCCAGGGCAAGTACGGCAAAGGCCAACGTAATCGGGAAGTGCACGGAACGCCATTGCTTGACGACATCGAAAGTGAGACTGTCGATATGCAGCCGCTCCTCCAGTTGTTCGGCAGTGAGGCCCTCGTCGCGAAGCATTTTTCTTTCGGCTTCGAGTCTTTTTCTGGAACGCTCGAGTAAATATTTTCCGGTCAACCCGCTGCCGACATTGATCAGCATTGCCCAAACGGCCAGCCATCCCAGAATGGCATTGAAGTGAATGCCGGCATGCACCAGTATCAGCAAGGAACCAGCCCAAGCCATCCGCTCATGCAGGCGAAGCCAGCGAACCGTGGTGCCGGATTTGATGAGTTGCCGTTTGCGAAGCGAATAAGCAAACGAGAAGATAATCAGCAAGGTGCCTGGAATGCCCAGATAGCGGCCGATCCAGACAAGATCAAACACGTGCAGCAGTGCATCCAAGGACAGCGAGACCAAGGCGAGCGCCGTCAGAGAAACATAAAACGGCAGCACTTCGCGGCTCAGCAATGTGGCCTTGATATTGTTCATGCCTGTATCACCAATGCCGATTCGGGACGGCCAACGCACAGTAGACAGTGGCCGGGGCTAATGTCGTACTCGGGTTTATCGCGATAGTTAACCGATCCCGAAACCACTTTCGTTTCACAACTGCCGCAGCTACCGGCGCGGCAGCCTGCTTCCACCGCAATATTGTTGCGTTCGGCAAAATCGAGCAGGTTTTGATCGCGCCCATCCCAGACCAGCGTGCGTTCCGATTTCTGGAATTTCACTTCAACGGATATATTTTCAGCCGTGTCGTTTTCCATCGGAGTGGCATGAATGGAGGCAGGCCCGAAGGCTTCGTAATGAATATTGTGTCGGCTGACGCCCCATTCAATCAGCCCAGGAACCAGCGATTCCATCATTGGCGCCGGGCCGCAAACATAGAACTGCTGCTTGCCATGCGGCAAGGTGCTTCGCAGCAGCGGAATGTCGATATAGCCTAGGTGTTGATGGTCGGTGCCCAGTTCGTCGCCCGGGACAGGACAGCTATAGACGACATTCAGATTCAGGTTGGCATGCTGTTTGGCCAGATTCTCCAGCAAGGCCTTGAATGCCTGTTCGCCGCTATTTCTGACGCCGTAATAGAAATGAATCACCCGTGTCGGTTGATGCTCGACACACCACAACACCATACTCAGCAAAGGCGTGATGCCGATGCCGCCGGCAATTAATACCGCTGGTGCATTCGATCCGGAATCGATATG